>WOZB01000054.1:0-2741 GCA_011620445.1 Anaerolineaceae bacterium
CCAGTTGAAGTCCAACTGGGACGTCTGGTTCTGCCGGCGAGTTTCCTGGAACAAAATGGTAAAGTTGGTGATATCCTGCAGGTGATTCAGCAAGTAACAGCAAGCGGCAGTCCGAGCCAATCTAACGAGCCCGTCACCAGTTTGACCTATCAAGGTGAACCCGTGCTCAAGATCGACCTGCTGCCCGGAACGTATTCGCTGAATTGGGCTGGTACTGAGGTACAGAATATCAAAATCCTTTCAGGCGAGGCATCCGATGTTTACGTCGGGCACAAAGGTGGGAAGTAAACTGACGAAAAAGTAGAAAAATCAGGATATATGTTGACGGCCCGGGGGCGGCATGATATTATTCTCAGCCGCCATGAGGGCGCGTAGCTCAATGGTAGAGCAGCGGCCTTTTAAGCCGTTGGTTCAGGGTTCGAGCCCCTGCGCGCTCATAAAATCTCCTCTTCATGAGGAGATTTTTCTATTTTCCAAATTCTTTAAGTTATGATTATCGAGGGTTATGACACTGAATGAGTGGCTGGTAACTGCATTAATCGTGTTGGCCTGCATTGCGGTCACGGTTGGGCTTTACTATGTCATTATTTGGATTTTCACTTACTTGTTTAAAAGTCAACAAAAAGCTTCTGACGATTCAAAAAGGAAAAACCATGATTCTTGAGCATGAACGGCATTTGGTGGTGGAATACGGAAAAAAGGTCAGTCAGAATGGCCTGACTGAAGGTACAAGCGGTAATCTGAGCATGGTTAATCGTGCTGAGGGGCTTTTTGCAATCAGCCCTTCAGGAATGGATTATTTTGATATTCAGCCGCAAGATGTGGTTGTGTTAAAGCTCGACGATGCCTCGATAGTAGATGGCGGTCGTAAACCTTCCAGCGAATGGGCTCTTCACCAGGCGGTCTATCAAGCCAAACCTCTGGCTAGCGGGGTCATTCACACGCATTCAACTTATTGCACCACGTTGGCATGTATGCAGCAAGCTATGGTGGCCGTGCATTACATCATTGCTGCTTGTGGTGCATCTCGGGTTGAATGTGCTCCTTATGCCACTTTTGGCACGAAAGAACTTTCTGAAAATGTTGTCAACTCAATGGGTGGGGCCAATGCAGTTTTGTTGGCCAATCATGGTATCGTGGTTTGCGGTAAGGGGTTGGGTGAAGCGTACGCCCTGCTCAAAAATATGGAATATGTGGCTGAAATCCAGTGGCGCACAACTTGCGCAGGTGGAGCCAAGGTAATCGATGATACAGAAATGGCCAACATCCTGGAACGCTTCAAAACTTACGGTCAGCCAAAGAAAACTGCTGGCCGTTAAATTTCGTCAGGTTTTGTAAAAGTCTTTGGGCTGCTCCCGTAGTGGTGAAAATTACTGCCGTCCGCAAAAACGATTTGTGTGTTTTTTCCATCCCGGGTGATTTCCAGACCCTGGTAGCGGATCGTAATTGGCCAGGGCAGACCGTTCTCCCCAAGGATAGCCACTTTTTCAGCAGTCAAGACCCTGATTCCCGCTATATCCAGAAGTAATTCGAGCGGCAGCAAACCAGATACATGGTTAAGGTTACCTCGGCCTTTGCCTGTTTGGGCATGATAACGCTCGTTGGTGCGGTGCATGGTTTTCAGGCTGTTCTTTACCGGTGCGACCAAACGCGCAAAGAGTTGGCCTGCCAGCACTTTGTGATCGTTCTTCACCAGATATTCGATGAAGAGCGCATTCCAGGCCAGGTTAATGGTTTCATCAGACGGAGTCTGTTCTGTGCTCAGATTTTCCGGAATACCATAGCTGAGCCCCAGAGGTTGAAAGCCAAGATGTGCTTCAAGGGCGATGTTAAGGTCAGTTTCTTCTTCTGAGGGCACCAGTGTAAGCAACTGCATGACATTCACGCTGGTATAACTTGGAGTGAAAAGCCTGAGATCGTAATCCTGGGCATCAGGCGCGAACTTGAGGGAAAAAATCTCGGTAAAGATCATCTTACTTTGGATGAAATAAAGACCTGGCAGCCAATGGATTTCATCCCGGGGAATCGTTTCTGTAATGACGTTCCCAGCTTCATCTTTACCGTTGATTTGCAGGCTGACTGGTTTCTGAGGGAATGATTCTGCGGCGATTTGGCCACAAACCTGACTGGCTTGTGGCAGATGTAAATCGAGTTGGCGGGACGCGGAAATTTGACCCTCATAGAGTAGGCTGCCTGGAAAACTATTGTGCGTGACGGCATTTCGAATGCCGTGTAGCGCATCACGGTTTAGCCAGTCCTCAAGCGCAGCGGAGAGGCGATTTCGCAACGAAAGTGCAACCGCGGCAGTTGGGTTATCTTCCAGGAGGTGCGAAATCAATCCAATGGCCTCCAGTTCAGATTCGAGCAGCGCGGCTAAACCACAACTTTCAGCGCTGTTTGCCAGGCCAGGAAAACCGGATTTATCCAAAAGATCAAAAGGCGGCAGGTTAGAAATGCCGGTTTGAAGGCTGCTGGACCATTCAGGTAGGCCATCAAAATCCCGGTCATTTGATTTTTCAAACCAGCTAAAACAAATGTCTCTGAGGGTCGGGTAATGGCGTTTGAGAAATTCCAGGTTTAATGTGTGTTTGAATACGCGCCAGGCAAGGCTTGCCAGAATAGGTGTGGGTAAATCATGGTTGCCCAAGCCGTGTTCGCCCAGGCCTTCCAGGTAGCGGTCGAGTAAACGTTCGCAATCCTGCGGCTGGGCTGGCAGGAGGCATAAGCAGAGTTGGTAGAGA
>WOZB01000054.1:2841-6784 GCA_011620445.1 Anaerolineaceae bacterium
GCGACATCAAAAGCAATACTGATTGTCAGGTTGCCCGTTTGGGCTTTCAGGATGGTATGGGTTCCAACCCGTATATTGGAGAGCGGGGAAAATTCGCCCATCGAAGCAAGTTGGGCATTTAATGTAAAGGAAGCTTCCTGCCGGTTAGTTCCCATATTTTGAAGGGTCACCCGGCCAAGCAGGGATTGCGGTGTTTCAGCAAGATATTCCAGGCATGATCTGATGGTCTCGGTTGGGTTGCCGACCAATTCGATGTAATCTTGCAAAACGGTTTCAATCAATGGTACACAGAAGAAATCCTTGAGGTCCGATATTTGCATTTCTCCGAATTGAAAGCTGGGGAATAGCGAAAACGATTGAGCCTGAAGGCTAAGAGTCGAGCGCAATTCTATGGGATGATCCTCGTTGAGTTCGAGTTGCCAGACTAAATCTGGATCAGCAGGCTGCCGGGTCGACCTGGCAGCCAGAGTTAAACCAATTGGGTCTGAAAGCAAAAATGGGCCGTTTCTCACAGTGCAGATTCTATCATTCCAGAAGTTTATGCGGATGTTTATGCGGAAAAATTAGGAATGAGGGCTTGTGCTACACTTAAATTCCACTCAAAGATTAATGGAGTAATGATGGTTTCAGATTTATCAGAAAACAATTCGGTTTCAGATGCTGAAGATGCACTGACTCCCGAGGATAAAGTAAAAAAGTCTGGCACTGACGGTCAGGTTTGGTTTGGTGAGTTGGATGAATTCGGAAAATCCACCTCAAATGACAGCAAAGCTGCAAGAGAAGCTCTGGAAGATACAGAATTCCTGGCGCTGGATGACCAGGCTACCGTGCCTCCCAACCCCGAACCAACCGCAGAAACAGAACCGGAACAGTTGCCTCAGCAAGTGGCAGAATTTGACCCCCAGGCAACCACGCTGAGCCCGGCAGCGCTAAATTATCAGGATGACAAGATTCCTCAAAGCGCTCAACCAAATCCCACTTATCACACTCCTTTACCAACAAATTCTCATAAAGATGCCCCTCTTGCCTCACCGGTAGTATTTGACAATACCCCTACAAGAGTCTCTCCTCCGACAACTCTTCAGGCACCTCCCAATAAAGGGAAAGCGAGCAAGACCAAGCCCAGAAGAAAAGGCGGTTTTGTGCGTGCTTTGATGATAATTCTGACAGTGCTGGTTTTACTCGTGATTGCAGGCGGCGCGTTTGCCTTCTATAAATACACACAAATTGCCAGGAATTTGCCTGATGTCGAAGAACTCAAAAATAAAGCTTCCAAATTTGAGACCACCAAGATTCTCGACCGCAACGGCGGCTTGCTTTATGAAATCATGGACCCGAGCGCCGGGAAACGATCCTACATCCCACTCAACAAGATTTCACCTTACCTAATCGCGGCAACGATTGCCACCGAAGACAAGGATTATTACAACCACCCTGGTTTCGACATTTTGGCGCTGGCACGTGCCTTGTGGTCTAACTACCAGGCGGGTGGTATCGTCTCGGGAGCCTCCACCATCACCCAACAGCTGGCACGCATGATTCTGCTGCCGGAACAACGTTTTGCACAATCCTACGAGCGCAAGGCTTCGGAAATTATCCTGGCGGCGGAAATTACGCGTCGTTTTACCAAGGAAGAAGTGCTGGAACTATACCTGAACGAAATTTTTTACGGCCATTTATCTTATGGCATTGAAGCAGCAGCAGAAACCTACTTTAACACGACGGCAGAAAAGCTGGATTTCGGCCAATCCACATTTCTGGCTGGAATCCCGCAATCCCCAGCGGTTTATGATATTTTCAAAAACCGTGATGCCACATTGCAACGCAATAATGTGGTGATGGTTCTCACATATAACCTCAGCCAGGAGCGAAACTGCATAAAGGTCGGTGAAAACCTTGAGAGGGTATGTATTACCCCCATGATGGTGACTGATGCAGAGAACCAACTAAAAGCCTACGAGTTTATCCCCCAGGACTTTGCCATGCGCTTCCCTCATTGGGTGGTCTATGTGCAGTCCCTGCTTGAAGCGCGCTTTGACCCACAAATGATCTATCGATCCGGTTTTACAGTGCACACAACCCTGGATCCCGATTTTCAATTACAGGCGGAACAAGCGGTCAGGGACCAACTGGCCCAGATGCAGGGCAACAACGCTACTAACGGCGCAGTTATCGGCATGAACCCTAAAAACGGCGAAATATTGGTGATGGTTGGGTCCGCTGATTTTGATAACGCCGCCATCAGCGGCCAGGTGAACATGGCGCTCAGCCAAACCCGACAGCCGGGTTCGGCCATCAAACCTCTCACGTACCTGGGCACTTTTGAAAAAGATTGGAACCCGGCAACTGTCATTTGGGATGTTCCCAGCGCGTTTCCACCTTCTGGGAAATCTTATGATACAGCTGACCCGTATGTACCTGTCAACTATGACGGGGAGTTCCACGGGCCCGTTTCTGTACGCACCGCGCTGGCAAATTCGTTCAATATTCCTGCCGTCAAAGCTTTGCAGTATTTGGGGATTTATGACGATGCCTCGGTTGAAGGAGATGATGGTTTCATCAAATTGGCAAATCGTTTTGGCATTACCAGCCTGCAAAGACCTGATTACGGCTTGTCATTAACCCTGGGCGGAGGAGAGGTCAGCCTGCTGGAAATGACCGGAGCATTCTCAGTGTTTGCCAACGAAGGCAAACGGGTGGCACCCGTGGCGATTACAAAAGTGGTCGATTTCACCGGAGAGGTGATTTACGAATATCAGGCTCCTGCCGGGGAACAAGTGGTTCGGCAAGCGCATGCTTATCTAATCTCGGATATTTTGGCAGACAACGAGACCCGCTCCTGGATGTTTGGCAGCAACTCAGTGCTTAATCTGCCTTTCACAGCGGCCGTAAAAACCGGTACCACTAATGATTTCAAAGACAATTGGACCATCGGGTACACGCCCGATCTGGTTTTAGGGGTTTGGATCGGCAACGCGGACTACAGCTCAATGGTGGATACTTCAGGTGTGAGCGGAGCAGCACCGATCTGGGCGCGATTAATGGTGGATGGCATAGGCCGCTATAAGGGCGGGGTGCCGAGCGAATTTGTCAGGCCTGCAGATGTGGTTGAAAAAGTTGTCTGTGTGCTCTCAGGCTCTGAACCTTCCGACCGCTGCCCCAACCAGCGCGTTGAGCTTTTTGCCTCAGACCAACTTCCACCTCCCAAGGACCAGGATCTGTGGGCTGATATTAAGGTGGATGGTTGGACAGGCCTCAAACTATCGGAAGCTTGCAAAGATTTCCCCCAGGCGATCACCGCGATCAACATCAAGGATAAGACGGCAATTGACTGGCTGGGCACGGAAAAAGGCAGGGCTTGGGCAGAGAATCAAGGCTTCACGCAGCCAATTACCATTGTACCCGAGAGGGAATGCCGCATGGATGACCCAAGACCGATCATCGATTTACTGAGCGTGACAGATGGCGGAACCATCAGCGAAGATGGCTTCAAAGTGACGGGGGTCATCGATGCAACGGGTAACTTTAGCCGATTTAGCCTGGAATGGGGGGAAGGGGAGAAACCTCAACAATGGCAGCCCCTGGCCAGCGGGAATGAGCCTATAAAATCTCCGGCAGAAATTGCCACTATGCCCGACTTACGATCCGTCACCGCGACCGTGATTACTTTCCGGGTGACTTTGTTCGGGGAAAATGGGGCGAAGATCGAGAAGGATTATCGTATGCAATTACAGCTTCCCACACCTACACCTACCGCTACCCCAACCGCTACACCTACGGAGTTGCCGACAGAACTGCCGACGGAACTACCGACGGAGACTCCGCTCCCACCGATTCCCAGCGACACGCCCGCGCCCACCGTTCCGGAGCCAGCTCCAAATGAAGCGATTCCATAAACCGGATAACCGGGGGCTTTGGTTTAGAGTAAATGCAGCTGGACGGT
>WOZB01000143.1 GCA_011620445.1 Anaerolineaceae bacterium
CATCAGATTTTCATTATCAAATTGTTTAATTTTTGTCTGATTCCTTGCACATGTTTGCACAAGTTAAATAGCATGATTTTCATGTGCTATACTCAATGAGAGTTAATAATCTGAACCCAATCCGGCTATTGCCGGTTAATTTTTTTTTTGTAAGGAAGTAAATGAAATCTAAAACTTTAAAAATCATTCCCCTCGGTGGTCTAGGCGAGGTTGGAAAAAATATGACCGTCTATGAATACGACGGTCAAATCCTGATTGTGGATGCGGGCATGATGTTCCCCAACAACAACATGATCGGGATCGACTACATCATCCCTGACTTTGAGTATGTCAAACAGCATGCCAACCAAGTTGTTGGCATCCTCATTACCCACGGTCACGAAGACCACATTGGTGCCATCAGCTACCTTTTGGACTTTGTTGATGCCCGCGTTTACGGCACTCCTCTAACTCTTGGCCTCATCAAATCCAAGCTCAACCGCCGTAAGCCCCTCAATGAGCCCAAGCTTCAAACCCTCAATGCCGGCGAGACGATCCAGATTGGGCCTTTCAGGGTCAAGTCATTCCACGTCAGTCATTCTATGCCTGATTGTGTTGGTTATGGCATTGAAACACCGGCCGGTTTGATTGTTCAAACTGGCGATTACAAGTTTGACCACACGCCGGTGGATGGCTGGCCGACTGACTATGCCACCCTGGCAGATTTTGCCCAAAGAGGTGTGCTGGCCTTGCTTTCGGATTCCACCAATGCAGTAAACCCCGGCTGGACCCCCAGTGAAAAGGTGATTGAAGATGCCTTCAACAAGACGTTTGCTCAAGCCAAGGGCCGCATTATTATTGCCACCTTTGCCTCGCTCATTTCACGCGTACAGCAAGCCTACGATTGCGCAGTCCGCTTCGGGCGTAAAGTCGCCTTCGGCGGCACTTCCATGCTGGATAATATGGCCATCGCCCAGGAATTGGGATACGTCAAGTTTGACCCCAGTGTGATTGTACCCATCGAGGTCGCCCTTACCATGCCGGCATCCAAAGTTGTGCTGGTTGTTACTGGCTCTCAAGGGGAGCCTCTCTCCATTCTTGGACGCCTGGCCAACGGTACCAACAAGAAATTCAGTATTACCCAGGGCGATACCGTAATCGTGTCTTCCTACCCAATCCCAGGAAATGAAGAATCGGTCTACCATGCCATCAATAAGCTGATGGAACGCGGCGCAGAAGTTATTTACGGCGCGATTGCCCCTGTGCATGTCTCTGGCCACCCCAGCCAGGAAGAAATTAAACTGCTCCTGCACCTCACCCGGCCTCGTTATTTAATCCCTGTGCACGGTGAATTGCGCATGCTGCGCATGCAAGCCCAGCTTGCCCGTGAAGTTGGTATGAAAGAAAATGACATTGCTATTGTAGAAAACGGCCGTGTGATTGAATTCAGCAACGGCCAGATGAAATTGGGCGAACGCATCCCTGGCGGATACGTCTTTGTAGATGGTTCCATTGTCGGCGGCATTAACCGCGAAACAATCCAGGAGCGCGAACAACTCAGCAACGATGGTGTTCTGGTTATTGATTTGCTCCTAAGCCCCAAGGACATAAAGGACTGGGATCTGCGGGTCCGTAGCCGCGGTTTCGTAAGCGAAGAAGATGAAGCAGATTTGTTGAAAGCCCTCAAGCTTAGGGTTCGAAAACTGATGATCTCACCCACCAACAACTTGCAAAAAGAGCTTGAAAACGCAGCCCGCAATTGCGTCTATGATGAAACCCGCCGTCAACCGGTGATTTTCGCCACTGTTGCCTACACTTCGTAAAATATAATGATTTAAATCAACAAGCGGGGTTTCCCGCTTGTTTAATTTTAAGGACATTTAGGGTATTAAAGCGTAAATGACTAAGAGCTGGGTGTGGCAACCGGGGCACTGGCTTCTTTGGCCTTCTTGGTGCTTTCAGTCTTTTTGGAAGCGGGTTTATCTCCGTTGCCGCCTGTATCAGGCTTTTCGAGTGCACCGGAAACAGATTTCACTGCGGCCGATTCCCCTGCATCTTCCTTGGCGTGACTGCTTGCCAGGCCCGACGTGGACCGGTTATCGGTTGCGTAAAAACCCTTGCCTTTAAAGACAATACCGACGGGTTGATAGACTTTATGTAGCGTTGGCCTGCCGCACTCCGGGCAAATCGTTAAGGATTCATCCGTAAAGCTTTGGTACTGGTCAAACTGATAGTCGCAATTGTTGCAATGGTAGACATAAATTGGCATATTTCAAGCCTCTTTCAATTCCCACCGATTATAGTCCAGCCAAACCTCATCGGCAAGCAATCGTCCAAGCAATAGTCCAACTTCAGACGAAATTCTAATGGTTTACCCGTAAATATGCTCTGGGGACTTGATGATATAATCGCGCCAGAGGAAAGTATGCAACCATCCAGAAGCACAAAATTATTGATATTTCTCTTCGTAATAATCGCTGGATTAACTTTTCTGGCTTTAACCAAGAGCATCCAACCTGTTTCCGCCCAAGGCACGGTGCCAACCAACACACCCGATTCTCTCGGCAAAATTTACTATAAAGTTCTTCCCGGAGAAAATTGCACCATTATCGCTGAAAAAACTGGTACGAGCGTACAGGACATCATCAGTTTCAACGGCTTGCGGACGGATTGCCCGCTTTTTGAAGATCAGGATTTGATCATCTCCATGGTCAGTCCGGTCGTCAACACGCCCACCATTCAGCCTACAGCCACTGTTGACCCTGCGCTAATCACACCCGGTCCTACACCTTCTGGCGGAGCAGCCAAGATTTGTGTGGTTCTTTTCAATGATCTGGACGGCAATGGCGTTCGTGCGGAAGGTGAATCTTATCTCTTCGGCGGCGTCGTCGGTCTGAATGATAGCGTTGGCAGGGTAAGTCTGACGGGCAAAACGGTTGCTGGCGACCCAGCTATCGTCGATCCTTTCTGTTTTCTGGACGTACCTGAGGGCACCTTTAACCTCACCATGGCTATTCCGGATGACTTCAACCCCACCACCGCGATGAGTTATCCTGTTTCAGTCAAAGTAGGTGAAGTGGCCACCATAGACTTTGGTGCCCAGGAAAAAGCTCCTCAACCCATTACTGGGCCGCTGGCTCCTGAAGGTCAAAAATCCCCCGTACTCGGAATTGTTGGTGCGATTCTTTTGATTGCTGGCCTCGGCTTGGCATACTACATGTGGCGCAATCGTAAAGCCTGACCCCAATATATTAAAACCAAAGGCCTCTTGCGAGGCCTTTTTTATTGATTTTCAGGTAAATATTGCCATTGGGAAGAGCACGCTAAAACAGGCTGTTGTAATTCACCTTCTTGAACACCTGCAGTTTGCCCCCAATGGTGGCATCGCTAACCTCTCGACCGTCCGCCTCAAAGGCCTGCCGCGCCATGCGGTAACCTTGTTCAGACACTTCCAGATCAGGGAGTTGCCAGCGGAAACCCTTGCCAAAATAGTTCGCTGAAAAATGGTTGGGATCGTCCCCTTTGCTTTCCACCGTAGTATTGGGCTTGCCTTTATCGGCAAAACTGTGGTCAACACCAATCAAATACACCTGGCTGAAGCCCATGTGATAGGCCAGTTGCAAGCCTACGTTGGTTACGGTAGCCCCTTCCCATACCCGGCCGCGAATGTCGTGGCTGAATTTCGGAGCGGTGTAAGTGGTATACAAAAAACAAGTGTGTTCATCCATCGGCAGCCATTTGCGCGCACGCCAGGAGAAAAATTTGGGCAAGCGAGCACCTTTAAATTCCTCTACGCTCTGCTCAACGACCAGGTCGTTGATAGAAACCAGGCAGGATGGGCTGAAACCCAGTTCCTCCGCCGCCAGAAATATGCGGTTGAAACCAATACTGAAATCGTCTTTCAGCTTGGAAAGGTCGGTAACTTTCAGGCTCGGGCCATTGCCGACGATGAAGCAGCGTTCGCCCTTGTGGCTATCCTTGAGAGCTGCCAACTTGCGTATGGATTCCCTGCGCCAGGGGTGTAAATACGCCTCTGGCAACTCCGGCAGACGTTTGATGCCATCATACACCGAACGGGCGAAGCGTCCGAAGGGCGAAATTTTATGGTGATACCTGGGATCCTGCATTTTACTCCGTTGAAAGCCGGCAGGTAGCCCCGCCATCCACGATCACAGCCTGCCCGGTCATGAAGCTGCTTTGATGATTATCCGCCAGGAAGTAAATTACGGATGCAATTTCGCTGGGCAAACCCACCCGTCCATTGACCGTCTTCCGGGCCAACGCAGCCATTTGTTCTTCTTCCGGCAGTTCCCCCGCCCGGCCGCGATGAAAACCTGCCCTCAGCATGGGTGTGTCGACAGCGCCGGGCAGCACAGTATTGACGCGGATATTATCAGGGGCAAACTCGATGGCCATGGCGCGGGTAAGTGCCAACAAACCACCTTTACTGGCAGCGTAAGCTGCAATGTTGGCACTGGTAGCCACAGCATGCACAGAAGAAACATTCACAATAGCGCCGCCACCTTCAGCTTTTAGCAAAGGGAAGGCAATCTTCGCGCCCAAAAACACCGACCGTAGATTGGAGGCAATCACCATGTCCCACTCTTCAACGCTGGTCTCAATTAAAGGTTTGGAGACTTGATAGCCCGCGTTATTGACCACCGCGTCCAGTGTAGGCGAAAAAGCGGCCGCCTGGCTGTAAATCAGGTCGAGATTGCTCGGAATCGAAATATCCGCCTGGATAAAGAGCCCGTCATTCGGAAATTCCGGGTAACGTTCCCTTCGATCGGTGCCGATTACCTTCCAGCCTTTTTCGTCAAAATATTTCACCGTCGCCCGGCCAACCCCTCCGGCTGCACCTGTGATGAGGACGACAGCTTGTTTCTGAGTTTTTTCGGTCATCATTCCTCCAGACCAGCAAAATAGGGTTTTGTTTCCATAGCCTGCAAGGCTTCCAATTCAACCACTTTTCCCAAACCGAGCAGTAGGTTGCGCAGTGTGTTCCAATGCACCCGTTCCCAATAATATGGGCTCGAATTGGTGTTGTGCGGGGCAATCATCACGTTCTCCATGCCCAGCAGCGGGCTGTCATGCGGCAGCGGCTCCTCCTCAAATACATCCAGCGCTGCCCCAGCCAGCTTGCCAGCTTGCAAGGCCTCAGCCAGTGCAGTTTCATGTACTACTGGTCCACGGCAGGTGTTGATGAGCACCGCTTCTGGCCTTACCAACTTGAGTGTTTCGCTGTTAATAAGATGCAAGGATGTGGGGTTGAGCGTACAGTTTAGGCTGATGAAATCTGACTTTGCCAGTAATTCCGCCAGGGGGAGCATTTCCACACCGACCTCCGCGACAAAGCTCGGATCAATTTCGATAATATCGTTGCCGTAGAGCTTCATGCCAAAGGTCTTGGCATAACGCAGCAAGTTTTTGCCGATTCTTCCAACACCGATGACCCCCAGGCTGGATTCTTTAAGAGTCTTGCCCGCGATTTTCTTCCACTCGCCGGCTTTCATCGCTTTGTCCATCCAGGGTTGTTGGCGCGCAAATGCCAGCATATAACCCAAAATGCTCTCAGTAACCGGTACGGTGAACGCGCCGGGGGTATTGCTAACGATAATGCCAAGTTCTGTGGCGGCTTCCTGGTCGATTGAATCGATGCCTGTGCCCCACTTGGAAATCACCTTGAGCTCCGGCAGGCAAGCCCGCTGCACATCACGGGTGTAGCGGTCATCCCCGCAAAGTGTACCCACAAACTGGTGAGCATATTTCAGAATATCCTCAGCTTCAAAACGTTCGTTTACCTTGGGCTCAACCGTTTCATAGCCAAAGGCGTTCAGGATTGGTCTAAAGCGGTCCATGTAGGGCAGCATATACGGGCAGGTAACTAAGATTTTTTCCATTTCAATGTTTCTTTTCGTGTTCCAAAAGGGATTCAGCAATTACGAAATCCGTTTCTTCGTCGATGTCCACCGCTTCCAAGGCTGGCACTTCAAACAGAAGCGGTCTTTCCCCTATGCGGTGGTGGTATTTCACCAGGTTCTCCCGCGTGAAGAGGTACAGAGTCGAATTTTCTTCGTAGACGGGGGGTAAATCCTGGGTGCGCAGCAATTCTTTAGGATTGTGATTTATCGCCTTGCCTTCCGCATCATAGAGGCGGGTCTGCCAGCGGGTAACTCCAAATAACGAATCTTTCCCTGGCCAGGCCCGTTCGAAGGCCTGTATGGCACTTGAAACTGTGTTGCTTTTGAGCAGTGGGTTCGTGCTGTGTGTCTGCAGGTAAAGGTCCGCCTGGATCAGGGCGGTATCGTGTAACAAAATTTCATTCATAGGGGTTGTATCCGCGCGCAAAGCCTCAGGGCGTAGAATCGCTTTCACATTTGGATAATATTTGGCAAGGCCTTCCAAAATCGGTTCTGAATCCGTATCCACCATGACCTCATCAATTTCAGGAACAGCCAGCAAAGTCTCGATAATCCAGGCATAAAGCGGTTTACCGGCTATTTGTCGGTAATTCTTTCCGGGAACTCGCATCGATTCGTGGCGCATGGGCACAAAGGCAGCAATTTTCTTGAAGTTCATTAGCGTTCTCCTTCGCGCAGCATAAAATCACCTCCGCGCAAAATGCCATCCGAGATGGCGCGCATGGCGGGTGAATTATCCGGCAAGAGTGCCTGCCAATCGAATTCCTTGAGTCTTACATAACCATTCCAAATGTCATCAGGTTCGATAAATGGATCGAACGGCAATGAAGAACGGTAAAGTTGGAAGTATAGGAAGCGCCTGGAATTTGTAGCGTATATGGT
>WOZB01000083.1 GCA_011620445.1 Anaerolineaceae bacterium
TATCCTTCCACCACGGCGGCGGGGTGGGCATTGGCTTCAGCCAGCATGCCGGGCAGGTGATCGTGGCCGACGGCACACCAGAAGCGGCCAAAAGGCTGGAACGCACTTTGCTGGGCGACCCAGGCATGGGCGTTATCCGCCACGCGGATGCCGGCTACCCGGAGGCCATCCGGTTTGCCAAGGAGCACGGCGTGAAAATCCCGATGCAGAAGTAAGGCGGAGACCGCAATGTAGGTCAGGTTCCGCCTTTGAACCTGACATTTGACAGTAATGTTTTGTCTGGCATCTCACGTAGGGGTAACCCCCTGTGGTTACCCATTTGTCGATTGGAAGGGCAGGCACGGGGGCCTGCCCCTACCGAAGACGTAAATTATTGATTATTTATTTTGATTTGGTGGGTTGACCAAATCCGGGTCAACCGCACAGATATGCACTAGTGGAGCAGCCAGCGACCTGCAGTTACATGATCAAAAATCGCGCCAGGAGAAATAGAATGATGATCGAGATCACGTAGTAAATGATAAACCTGGCTAATTCCTGCTTGCTGGGAGCTTCTTTCATGCGCCGCCTCCAATATTTTGGTTAATAAATATTATACGGGTTTAGGGAGCGATTTTCTGCAATATAAAGGGCCTGGGCTGAAAAGTAAGCTGAAAATGCGCGGCTTGGAGCAATTAGGGGCAATTTAGCCCTTCCCGGCTTGCTTAATTTTTAGAGGCATGCCATAATTTTTTGCTAAGCACAGGAAAGGAGCCCAAGCTGAAAAACAAACGTTTCTTGTTCTTCTTTTTGATGATCCTCATAGGTGCAGGTGCAGGCCTGGCTGTAGGTTGGTTGGCTTTTCCCCCGCAGGCGGTTGAGCAGGCAAAGCTGAGCCAATTGAGGGAGGACTTCAAGACGGATGTGGCCTTAATGGCCGCGGAACAATACGCGGTGAACAAGGATGCCACCTTAGCCCTGGACAACCTGGCCCTCATAGACCCCTCGGACCCGGTCAATTACCTGGTGAGCTCGATACGCTTCGCGGAAACGGCTGGCTACCCAGCTGACGACCTGGCGAAAATGCGCGGCCTTTTCAACGGCATCGATGCTGCCATCCTGCAGAACTGGAAAGCAGGAGGCACAAGTGGAAACTGAAAAACGCTCCAACCTCTACCTGCTGACCGGCTTAATCTTTGGTTTGGCGATTGGCCTGGTGATTTCTTTGATGATTGCCCCGGCGGTCAATCGGGATGCCGCGCCAGCCCAGCTGGTGGATAGCGACAAGGCTGCCTATCGGCTGATCATCGCCAAAACTTACGTGAGCGATTACAACCTGGTGCGCGCCCAAAGCCGCCTGGAGCTTTTGGGGGACCCCAGCCCGAGTGTGGCGCTGGCCGGGCAAATTCAGGAACTTCAGGGCGCGAGCACCCACGGTGAAGTTGAAGCGTTGCAGAGACTGATGGATGCCCTCAACACCTCCAACCAGGCACCCGTTCAGGACCCCAACCTCACGCCGCCAGTACCATAACGAAGCAAAACACCTGACCCTGCCGCCGGACCTGATCCTGCACTCATCTCCGCAGGCCAGGCCGCCGGGCATGATTCTTGGCTCGCCCCTGGCACAATGGCTGAAAACGGAATTTACGAATAAAAAAAGCCACCGGAATATTCCGATGGCTTTAGGTCGCAAATGTTAGGGCATGGGGTTACTGGCCACCCAGTCGTCGCCAAAGTCGATGTAGAGGTCCACCTCGCTGTTGGGGGTGTAGTTGAACTTCACCTGGCCGGCGTTGGTGATATTGAAGATCTGGGTGAGCTTCTTGAGGGCATGCGGGGTCGCGCCAATAATCTGGACTGAAGTGTACGTCTGGTACGGCGCCGTGCCCTGCTGGATAACATTCAGGCCCTGGCTTTGCAGATATTCGGCGGTTTTGACTTCAAAACCGGGGGTGTTGGAGGCATTACGCACGATGATGCGGGCGTTCTCTTCCTGCAAGAGCTGGGCAAGGTCGGCAACCCGGTTCAGGCTTTGGCCGGTGAAGACCTCATCGCGCAATTCACGGATCTTCTGGGGGATGGGGCGCAGTATGTCCTGCGATTCAGCGTGGCCGAAGGTGACGTATTCGTTGTTGATGACTTTGTTGACATAGTTCTCACTCGGGATCTCGAGTACTTTCTGGGCAAAGCTCAGCAGTACCTGCAAGTCCATATTTGTTTTGATGCCTTCGGAAATGTCAGCATAGAGCTGGGGTGCTTTGGCAACCAGGGTGGGGAACATGTTGAAGGTGACAATGCGGTCGCGGATGGCGAGGATGACTTCCTGCTGGCGGTTGGCACGGTCAAAGTCGCCCATGGCGGTGCTGCGGTTGCGCACGTAGGCCAGGGCAAGTTCACCCGGGAGGGTGACGATGCCTGGTTCCACATGGACGACATCCTTGGTGTAAAGGATATCGAGGTCGATGGGTTCCTTGATGTCAAGGCGGACTCCGGAGATGTTATCGATGAATTTCACAAAGGCATTGAAATTTATCTGGGCATAATATTGGATGGGCACGCCCAGGAGGTTTTCAACCGCTTTGCGGGTGTTTTCAGGGCCCCCGCCAGGCAATTGCTTTTGTTCACCAACACGGTAAGCCGTATTGATCTTGGCGTAATCGGCATTGGGAATTTTGACCCAAAGGTCGCGGGGGATGGAAATCATGCCTGCGGTGTTGTTGAGGGGATCCATGGTGAAAAGGATCAGGGAATCAGTGCGCGGGGCATCGGTCTCATAATCGCGGATATCCAGGCCCATAATGAGGACGTTGATACGGGTTTTGCCGTCCCAGCTGGGGGGCATTTCCACCAAATCTGGCGCTGGAATGGTTGGTGTGGGCAAGTCGATGCCTGGCAGGCTGCCAACGGGGGTGGGGCTTGGTTTTTCGACCACATCAATACCCGGCACATTGAAGGGATTGCTGCGGGCGATGACGTCGCTGACCAGGTTGCTGACAAGAATGCCGAGCACGATGCCGATAGCCACCAAAGCTAAGACAAAGATGCGGGTGCCCCTGGATTTGGGCAGGAATTTAGAAAAGCGATTTGAATTTTCTGACATATTTCCCTTGAGATTGAGCGCCCTTCAGCTGAAGGGTGCCTACCGGCCTATTGCGGTTTAGGTGCGGGTACTGGAAGGTCTTCTTTTTTGGTTGCCTTCCATTTATCGCCTTCGTCAATCAGCATCACGGGGATATCTTCCCAAATGGGATATTTTCTTCCGCAATTATCGCAGATGAGCCAGGCTTCCTTATAGTGTTCCAGCAGCCCTTTGTTTTCTTTGACGCAAACCGGGCAGCGTAATAGGTCTAATAGATCTTGATTAATCACATAACCTCCAAACTTGAAGCTTTCGGTATTTTACCATAGCCCGCGGGGGCTAATTTGAGGACGCCTGAACCCCTTCCGGGAGTTCGGTACCGGGGCCGTAGTCGAAGGTATCCGGCCAAGGTTGGTAGGTGGTATGGATGGTATCGCTAAAGTAGACGGCTCCGTCTTTGTAGACCACCCGGGTGACATCTATGCTGGCGCCTTCAACAGCCCAATCCACCTGCTGGATGGTGTCTGGCGGCAGTTCAGGGTTTTCGCGGTAGACTGGCTCTGGCGGATCGATCAAATCCATAACGCCGGTACTGCTCACTTCCACGGTGCGGCCATCCCTGGTGGACCAGATCCTCCAGGTGAGGGAGTAATCGTTAAATTCCGTGTCCATGACCATCCAATAGGGGGTGTCGTTCTTGAATTTCATATCCACCAGGGGCAGATAGACAGTGGCGTCAAGGCCGGCCCGATTGGGGTCAGAATAACCGCGGGCATCCTGCTCGTAGTAACCCACGCGGTAGGCATGGGGATGACGTTCAATGATGGGGAAGCCGGCCAGGAAGACTTCACGGAAGAGGGTGGTGCTGACCTGGCAAACGCCGCCGCCCACACCTTTGACGCTCTGATTACCGACGATGATGAGGCCTTCAGCGTAGCCGTTCTCGAGGCTGATGTCTTTCAGGTAATCACCCATTGAGAAGACGCTGTTGGGGGGCACAAAGACACCGCGGAAGCTATCGGCAGAAGCCTTGATATTTTGCAAACGTTCACGGGAGGAACCATAGAAGTAGGAGGTAGTTTCGGCTACAAGTTCGGTGATGCCCAGGCTGGCGGGATCGGTATTATCGGCGACGGCGGGTTGGTCAACCTTGAAAACCAGGGTGGCTTCGTGGTTACCAGCCAGAACAGCGTCGTTGATGACCTTGAGGCTGGCCTCTACGTCCAGCGAATAACCGCTGACGGCGGGCTGCAGGATTTCAAACTGCCTGGTTTCCGCGTTGAAAATAGCGCGGGCGTTCTGTGCCTGCAATTGGACCGTCGGGGCCAGGCTGGCCAGGTAATTATTCAGAATATCCTGATTGAGGGTAAGTGAATATTCTGTCTTGCCGTTGGCTTCGGTACGACTAACCGACAGCAGTTTTGCCATCGTTTCAGGTTCGATAACCCATGGGTCCACTTGCGGACCGTTCTCAGGCATCTTAAGGTAAGTGGCCTGGCTGAGGATCTGGCGGGCGAGGTCGGCGCTGGGACCCACCTGCATGATGGCAGGCAAGGTTTCTTTGACTACCAGCGGAACGACACCTTCCCGAGTTCCCACCAGCATCTCATCCACCGCTTTGAGGGTTGCAGAAATATCCAGAGTGCGGCCGATCTGGCCGTCAGTGGTGGATACTTCCGTGTTGTTCAGGTTAAGGCCAGCCTCAAGCATGGGTCTATTGACAATTTCTGCCACTTGTTGAAGACTCTTGTAAGCCTGGGCCTGGTCATAGACAATTTGAGGTTGAATCTTGAAGCCAGAAGTGTAGGCAGACAACTGTTGACTAAGATTAGTCAGCAATGTTCCTTCCCGGCCAAAGCGGTAAGCCGCATTGGCAGTGGCCAAAAGGTCCACACTTAAACCCATCTGGGCAGGGTTGTAAATCCATTTATTTTCGTTATCGGTAAAAAGCAGCCTGCCTGAAGTGGGGTATTTGAATTCCTGGCGCAACTTCAGGGCGGCTTCACCTTCGGTGAGGTTCGAAAGGTCAATATCTGCCACGCTGACCCCAGGATAGATGCGGCCGGCATATTTGTTCTCGTAGGCATATACCCCGACAACCGCGATGATGGCTGCCAATAAAAGCCCGAAAACGAGCACAAAGGCCACTTGTAGGCCTGTATTTGCAGTGTGCTTTTGAATAGGTGTGTTCTTGTCCATAGGTTCCGATTATAGCAAAGGTTGGGAAGCCTGCAAAAATGCAAGGTCCCGTTACTCGTCAGACAAGCTTGGACAAGCTAAAGTTTTCCCCTTCCGCATTATTGAATCGGCCTGTAAGGGTTATAATCGGAACACGCTTGAGAAGCCGCAAGAAAATCAAATGAATAACAAAGTACTCACTATATTTACCGGAGTGTTCCTAATCCTATTGACTTTTAGTGTTGGTTTCAGCAATGTACAGGCTGGTTTTGACGCTCCTGCACAACAAGAAACACCCCCAGCAAGTACTCCAACTGAAACGCCGCGCGTACCAGGTTTTATCACTTCAACACCGAACGCGGACGGCAGTGTGCACCATATTGTGCGCGAGGGCGAGTTCCCATTAACGATTGCTGATGCCTACGGGATTGATTTTCAGGAATTATTGTTGCTTAACAACCTGGAAGCCGACCCGATTTTACAGGTTGGGCAGGACTTGCTGATTAAGAAGCCCGGTTCGGTGGAAATGCCGACAGCCACACTCAACCCGACCGAAGAAGCCATGTTGGTAGTGGCCAGCAGCGTTCCGCCAACTTTGGACATTCAGGCATTGGTGGCGGGTACGGCTACCGCGCAAATTGTCACCCAATTTGCTGGCAAGATTGGCCCTGGCACACCCTACCCAACGGCTACTTTTACCCCCGGGCCGGGCATCTTCAGCCGAATATTTTCCAGCCAGGCACGCTACCTGGGCCTGGGGGTGATCGGCATCGTAATTTTTGGATTGGTACTGCTGGTCATTAGCGCACGTAAAATGCAGCAGTAAAGAATGGAAAGTACTGATGGCTAAACTCATGACCCCACTCGAGCGGATTGACAAAGCAAAGGCTTGCATCCTGGCGGCGAGGGAGCTGCCAGAACCCGACTCTGCGGGTTGGGAGCGATTGAGTTATGTTGCCCAAGTAAAAGACAAACTGCGGGAAGCCTTTGAGCTTGTAAAGCTGATCCAATTTTCCCCGAGTGCGAGCCTTGAAGTGAAATCGGCAGCTAAGGCAGTTATTTCAGAAGCCAAAGCGGCTGAGGATGAGATATTGAAGCGAAGAAAACCGGATGCTGCCGCTTAAGGCTCAAAGCCCTATCGGATTGGAAGTTGTGGTTACTGTGGACCGCCCAAAGGGTTCGCACCATCCTGATTACCCGGATTTGCTTTATGAAGTCAATTACGGTTACGCAGAAGGTGTACCTGCAGCGGATGGTGAATGGCAGGATGCCTACATCTTAGGGGTGAGTGAACCCATAGAGCGTTTTACTGGCCAGTTGATTGCCGTTATTCACCGCCGGGATGACATAGAAACCAAGTGGGTGGTGGCCGCCGCAGGCTGCAAATTCAGCCTGGAAGAAATCCAAAAGCAAACCCATTTCCAGGAAAAGTACTTCGATACCTGGATAGAGCTTTAGTC
>WOZB01000292.1 GCA_011620445.1 Anaerolineaceae bacterium
AACATTGTGGTCTCCATTTTCGTGCGCAGAGCCCACAAACCGGCTGACGACGAGCACCCATACGGCCATACCCAACTGGAAACTGTTGGAGCGTTGGTCATCGGCGCTTTCGTCCTCACTACTGCCCTCACCATTTTTTGGCGGGCGGTCAACTCGCTTTTTGATTACTTCTCCAGCAGTGCTTCCCCGGCTGAAATTTCCCCCATTACGCTCTACATCGCGGCTTTCACGGTTGCTCTGAAGATTTTCCTTTCCATCTACACCAAGAAACTGGGTCAGCGCACCCAGAATCCATCCATTATCGCCATTGCCCAGGACCATCGCAATGATATTCTTTCGGCATCCGCGGTCGTTATCGGCGTCATTCTTGGCCGTATGGGCATTCTCTGGATGGATGCTTTTGCTGGCGCGTTAGTGGCCGTGTTTATTGCGCGGACCGGATTCAGCATCCTGCGCCAATCTACCAGTGACTTGATGGATACCGTGCCTGGTAAAGCGTTGCGGCAGCAGGTTGAGCAGGTGCTTAAGGAAGTGCCCGGCATCCAGGAACTCGATTCGATGCAAGCTCATCGTTTTGGGCAGTATCTGGTGATCAATTTAGCCATTTTCGTAGATGGCGCCCTGAGTGTGGACGAGGGCGATGCTATTGCTGACGAAGTTGAACGTAAGGTGATTGAGAACGTGGATTATGTGCGGGCAGTGCATGTACACTTTCATTCCCGCAAACAAAATTAAATAAAACCCTTCCAAATAACTGAAAGTTCTTTGATATTTTCCTTTTGCTTGGGTAGAATTTTGGCAGACTATCACTCTGGAGGAATTATGAACGATTTTCGCTACTACAACCCGACCACCATCATTTTTGGTAAAGGTACCATCGCTAAGCTTGATGAACTGGTAAAGAAAAAAGATAAGATCCTCTTGCTTTATGGCAGCGGTTCCATTAAGAAAAATGGGGTCTATGACCAGGTGATGGAAGCTCTGGGTAAAAGAAAAGTGCTTGAATTTGGCGGGATTGAACCCAACCCGGATTATGCCACTCTGATGAAAGCTGTGGATATTGTCCAAAAGAAGGAAGTTGATTTTCTGCTGGCTGTTGGCGGCGGCTCAGTGATTGATGGGACCAAGTTTATCTCCATCGCTTCCGAGTATGATGGCAACCCCTGGCACATCATTACCAAGGGCGCTGCCAAGGATTGCAAGAAGGCCGTTCCCTTTGGGACCGTGCTTACTCTGCCAGCCACTGGCTCAGAGTTTAACAAGGGCAGTGTTATTTCCAGGCGTGAAAAACGCGTGAAATTCTCTTTTCAGAGCGACCTTGTTTTCCCAAAATTCTCAATCCTTGACCCTGAAAACACGTATTCCCTGCCCATCAAACAAGTGCGCAACGGATTGGTGGATGCCTTTGTGCATATTATCGAACAGTATTTAACCTATCCAGTGGATGCCATCGTTCAGGACCGTCAGGCCGAAGCATTGCTGCTGGCGCTCATCGAAACAGCTCCCGCTGCCATGCAGACAGACCCCCTATCCTACGACGGCCGCGCCAACTACATGTGGGCTGCCAGCAATGCTCTAAACACCCTCATTGGCAGCGGCGTACCCCAAGATTGGGCTACTCACAATATCGGGCACGAAATTACCGCGCTCTACGGTCTTGACCATGCTGAGACCTTGGCAGCAGTACTTCCCTGGCTGATGTGGTACAAGCGCGACCAAAAACAAGCCAAGCTGCTGCAGTATGGGCAGCGCGTCTTTGATATTCACGAGGGCACTGATTCTGAACGAGTTGACCGGGCCATTGAGGCAACTGCTCAATTCTTCCACAGCCTGGGCATGCCAACCGCCTTAAGTGCTTATAAGATTGATGCTGAAGAAGCCGCCACAATCATCGGCCGCCGCCTTGCCAAACGCGAGTGGAAGGCTGGCGAACATAAGGACATTGGTCCAGAAGATGCCGCCAATATTCTGCGTTTAAGCCGCTAGGCTCAGCGCAACTCAATCAAGCTGACTCGTCTGAGTCAGCTTTTTAATTTCCATGAAGCTGTATTGCCGATTCTCCACACTAATGTGTTAATATGATTTAATATTTATTGAGACTTCCAAAAGGCAGACATTAATGGATTTTATTCAAGAGCTTCTCAGTAACCCAGCTTTGCTCATCACGGTCGTGCTTACCACCGGGGTAATCCTGGTAAATGGTTGGACCGACGCGCCAAATGCCATTGCAACCTGCATTTCCACACGCGCAATCAAGCCAAACCATGCGATCATGATGGCAGCAGGCTTCAATTTTTTGGGTGTCTTCATCATGACCCTGATCAATAAAAACGTAGCTTATACCATATCCAACATGGTCGATTTTGGTACAGACGCCCGCGCGAGTACAGTCGCGCTTTGCGCAGCCCTCTTTGCCATTGTTATTTGGGCAACCAGTGCCTGGTATTTCGGCATCCCCACATCAGAAAGCCACGCCTTGATTGCTGGGCTTACCGGCGCGGCAATTGGTTTTCATGGTAATTTCCAGGGTATCAGCGGCGAACAGTGGATCAAAGTGGTCTACGGTTTGCTGCTTTCCACTTTTTTAGGCTTCTTCCTCGGGTGGGCTATTGTAAAACTGGTTGAATTGCTATTTAAGGATCAATCCCGGCGCAAGACCACGAAAATTTTCAAAAACGCCCAAATCGCCGGCGCAGCTGCCATGGCCTTCATGCACGGCGCTCAAGACGGTCAGAAATTTATGGGCGTCTTCCTGATCGGTATGTTCGTAGCCAAAGGCCAGGCAACACCGGAAACGTTTGCCATTCCCATCTGGCTGATGCTTTTTGTTTCTGCAGTCATGGGTCTGGGCACCTCGATCGGGGGCTATCGCATCATCAAGGCGGTCGGCCTGGATATGGTGAAACTGGAAACCTACCAGGGTTTCAGCGCGGATATCGCCGCTGCCCTTTCAATGTTGGCAGCCACGCTGCTTGAGGGGCTGCCGGTTTCAAGTACCCACACCAAAACCACAGCCATTATGGGGGTGGGCGCAGCCAAACGCCTTAGTTCAGTCAATTGGACTATCGTTCGCGAAATGGTTCTCACCTGGGTGCTTACCTTTCCGGGTTGCGCCTTAATTGGTTATTTAACTACGCGATTATTCCTGGCGATCTTCGTCAAATAAGGAGCTTCTATGGCAAAGAAAAAGAGCAATTATTATCAAATGTTCGTGGCTATTGCTGAGGATGCTATCAAGGCAGCCCAGTACCTCGAAAAAACTGTAAAAGATTTCAATGCTTCCAAGACCGAAAAGATGGCTAAGTCCATGCATGAAATTGAGCATGGTGCGGACTTGAAGAAGCACGAATTGATGAAGACCCTGGCCGATGAATTCATGACCCCCATCGAACGGGAAGACATCGTCACCCTGGCGAGTGAATTGGACGATGTGTTGGATTATATCGAAGAAGTCTTCCAGCTTTTCTTCATGTTCAATATCCAGGAGATGCGCCCCCAGGCGGTCGATTTTGCCGACCTGATTGTGCGCAGCACTACGGCTATGAAAGTCTGCTTTGACGAATTCCATAATTTCCGAAAGTCTCAAACCATCGGCGGCAAGATCATCGAGGTTAATGTAGTTGAAGAACTTGCCGATGTGCTCTATATCAAGGCCATGCGCGAACTTTATACCAAGGAAAAGGACCCCGTCAAGGTTAATGCCTGGGGCATCATTTTTGATAAACTGGAAAAAACCTGCGACCGCTGTGAGCACGTGGCCGATACTATCGAATCTGTCATCATGAAGAACACTTAATTTATCCAGTACCTATTTTCCCTCCCAACGCCTTGAAGCCTCAACTTCGAGAGGTTGCCCTGCTGAGTGCAGCGAAGCATCTTCCAGTAGCAAATCGAATGAAAAATAGATTTCCACAACAAAAAAGAGGAAAGTAAAGATTCCTCTCTTTGTTTGGAATGATTGCAGGCTCAGGCCGTGCGTTCTTCCAACCAGACGTCCGCCTCGTTATGGTAGCCTGCCCGCTCCCAAAACCCTGGGCGGTCGTGTTCGCAGAATTCCAACCCGGTCAGCCATTTAGCACCTTTCCAAAGGTAAACATCCTTCAAGTCTTTACGTCCGGGGATTGCCCCGCAAACGCCCCTCAGCGGAGCGCCATGCTCAGGTGGGAGCGGCTGGCCATTAAAAGATGTAGCCATCAGGAAGTTCTCAGCCCGGAATACCTCCAGCGGTAAATTGGCAGTGAACCCAAAAGCAGCATGCTGAATCACATACCTGGCCTTTGGCGTCAGCTTAACAAGCCCGGCATCTTCAAGGGTCTTGAGGCTTATGCCCTCCCATTCTGTATCTAACTTGCTCCAGGTCGTTACACAGTGGACGTCCATCTTCACGCGCGTCTTCGGTAAAGCATCCAATTCCTGCCAGGTCAAGCGCAGCGGTTTTTCCACTTCACCCCAAACAATAAAAGTCCAGGTTTCGGGGTCAAACGCTGGTACGGGTCCGTAATGCAATACCGGGAAACGTTTTGTCAGCAACTGGCCGGGTGGAATACGCCCTTCCTTATCAGGTCTTTTCTCCATCAGAACTCCAAACTAAAGGTCTCACCGGGGTTTAGAACCACCACCTTGGCCGATGTTTCGGCTTCCACCCGCCGTTTCCAAGCACCGACATCCTGCCGGATAAGATCAAAAGTGTTGTAATGGATGGGCACAACCACCTTGGGTTGGATGAGTTTCACTGCCCGCAGGGCATCATCCGGGCCCATGGTGTAATTGTCGCCAATAGGCAAAGCTGCCAGGCTGATGCCTTCCTCGCCGATCAGCTTCATATCGTAAAACAAACCCGTATCCCCAGCCATGTAGATCTTCTGCCCTTCTAACGTGGTCAGCAGGAAGCCTGCTGGGTTGCCGCCATAACCGCCACCCGGTAACGGCGAACTGTGCAGTGCGAGTGTCATCTTCAAATATCCAAAGGCGAAGTGGTAACCGCCGCCCAATTGCAACGGATGACCCTTTATCCCTTTGCTTTCCAGATACTGCAAAATTTCGGGGATGGCAACAACCGTGCTTTTGTTGCGCCTGGCAATCTCCACCGTGTCACCGATATGATCGCCGTGCCCGTGAGTGACCAGTATGTAGTCAGCTTTGAGTTCACTTGCACCGACCTTCGCCTTTGGGTTGCCGGTGAAGAAGGGGTCTACCAGCAGCTTCAATCCGCCAATTTCCAAGCCCAAACTTGAGTGGCCATAATAAATGAAACGGTTTGTCATGTTCGCCTCCTTAATCTAATCAGTCATACCTTAATTATAGATGCGAAACCTTAACTTAATTTTCTAAGATTGATCGTGCTTCCAGAAGTCAATAAGAAATTCCTTGTAGGGTGAGGTTGACCATCTATTGGTCAACCCACCGAACACAACACGGATCCAAAAGGATAATAGCCGGACTGGTTATGAAAATCGGCGGATTGGTGAAAGGCACACCAATCTCGGCCTACAGGGACAAAAAAGAAATGTAATTGAGAGAAAATTAGAGAACTTCCAGCTTAGCCAGGGAGGCAACCAGTGCTTTGAGCCCAAAACCTTCAAAATATACTTCCACGGTCTCATCCCCATGCTCCAAAATGGAGCTCTTGACCACGCCGCGTCCATACTTGGGGTGCTTCACCTGCATCCCGGATCTGAACATAGTTTTGGGGGTTTCGTAAACAACGCGCGGCTGCCGCATAAAAGCTGGGGTTTCCCAACGCGAGTTATCTGCGCGGTCAAACGACCGGCTGGTACTGAAGCGGCTGGGAAGGCTTTTGGGGCTGCCCTGCAGCAAATTATCGGGAATGTCATCTAAAAAGCGCGACGCGATGGTCTCTTCATAGCCGCCATAGGGGCTTCGGCGTCTACGGGCACGTGTCAGGGTCAGTTTTTGCCTGGCCCGGGTAATGCCTACATAGAGCAAACGGCGTTCCTCAGCCAGCTGTTCTTCATCATCAAGCGAGCGCGAATGCGGCAGCAGCATTTCATCCAACCCGGTAATAAAAACCTGGTCAAATTCAAGGCCTTTTGCAGCGTGCAGGGTGAGCATAGTCGGCGCGACTTGGGTTTCAGGCAGTGTGTCCTGGTCAGCCACCAATGCCATCGACTCCAAAAATTCCGCCAAGCTTTTGTCATCATATTCGGTGGTGACGGCCCGCAATTCCATGACGTTATCCCAGCGGTCCTGGCCTTCTTCGGATTTATCCTGGATGTATTGTTGGTAAGCAGTATCCTCAACCACTTTATCAAAAAGAATCGAAACCGGATTCTTTTCTGCGCTTGCCTGCCAACGCGCCAACATTTCACCAAAATTACCCAGGCGAATGCCTTCCTTGCCAAGCTCAGCAGTAATCGCTTCGTCCCCTGCGATCATTGCCAGCAGGGTTTCTCCCAACGTCAGGTTATGCCCCAGCGCCACTTCGATCAGCTTCTCCATCGATTTGCTGCCAATGCCTCTTGGGGGCAGGTTCACCACCCGTTTGAATGAAATCTCATCCTTGGGGTTATAGATCAGCCGTAAGAAGGAAATTAAATCCTTTACTTCCCGCCGGCCGTAAAAGCGCTGTGCACCCACCAATC
Source organism: Anaerolineaceae bacterium (assembly GCA_011620445.1). Taxonomy (GTDB): domain Bacteria; phylum Chloroflexota; class Anaerolineae; order Anaerolineales; family Anaerolineaceae; genus Mesolinea. The sequence continues at coordinate 6,603 of WOZB01000292.1, forward strand.
GGTAAGGTAGGTTCACGCGCCGGAAGGCTTCTTCCAACAAGCGCGACTGGGCATTGGTGCGGTACATGATGGCGAAAGCGCGCGGGTCTACTTT
>WOZB01000076.1:0-3307 GCA_011620445.1 Anaerolineaceae bacterium
CTTTACGTGTCAACCCGCTTTTCAAGGCATCTCTCAAGGAAGTATCAGAAGATAAATCCGTGGAATGGCGCAATGATATCGAGAAAGCCTCTTTGCTCATAAAGTGCATCCAACAACGGTCTAACGCTCTGAAGATGCTGCTCGAAAAGTTGGTAGCCTATCAACAGGATTTCATCAATGGTGGGGAGATAGAAATGAAACCCCTTACCCGGGCAGAGATCGCCAAGGAGCTTGGGGTGCACGAATCCACTATTTCACGAGCAGTTTCCAGCAAGACTATCCAACTCCCAAATAAACGTATTATTCCCATGTCTACTTTCTTTGATCGCAGCCTAAGCCAACGCACCATCATCAAAAGAATGATTGAAGATGAAGATAAACCTCTGAGTGATTCAGATATCCAGAGCAATCTAGCCAAGTTAGGCATCAACATTGCTCGCCGCACCGTAGCAAAATATCGATCCATGGAAGGCATTTTGCCTGCTCATTTACGCCAAAAGCACCAGAAATAATGGGCATATTTGAGAATATGGCTTCTAGCGCACGCAACAACTTCGACCAGAAAACTGACCTGCTGCAGATCGATCAATCCTTGCTCTTGGAGGCTATTCCAGCAGCCGCGTTGGTTTATTACCGTACGGACGATAAAGTCCTCCTGGCTAACCAAAAGTTTTTTTCCCTTCTTGGTTGGCGGCACGACAGTCTTTCCGAGCAATCCTTAAGCCAGATAATTCCTGGTGAGATTGATACCAACCCAACCGGCAAGATGCGCCGGCCAGTACGTTTACGCTTATTAAGCGGGAATCTAATAATTTCCAGTCTCCAGATTTTTCCTTTATCCCGCGACAACCAGTTGGTAATGCTGGTTTTTTCTCCGCCAGATCAGGAAAAAAATGACCGTCAGGAGCAAATTCAGCGTGAAGACATTTACGACAACCTTTCTCTGCTTACCATCTTAGGCAAGCAGCAGACTCAACGTGAAATCTATGAGAAGGCGGCTCTTGTCCTTGAAAAAACGATAGCCCCCAAGTTCTTGTTGCTCTATGTGGCCGACGCCGATGGCGAAACCTTTCACCTCGACCGTATTCCCGGCCGTCAATTTCTTCCGGATTACCCAGCCAAGGTTCCATCCGCGGAATTAAAGCAATTTAGTTCGGTGCATTTGTGGACGGGAACCCGAAAACCTTTGTCATCCATTCACAACCACGCTCTTAGCGAGGAAGAAAACGTTGTTATCTGCTTGCCTTTTGAAGATGGCAGTAAGCTGCTGAGCTTGATTGTCGCAGTCGGAGTAGATCCCTTGCCTTCTGAGCAAACGCTTCGATATCTTAATCTCTTCTGTGCGCACACAACCACAGCCTTAAGGCACTCGTTGTCAATTCAGGAAAATCAGAAGAAACTTGGCCGCTTGCAGCACATCAACAAAGTCTCCGAAACGATCGTCGACAACCTTGAGGAAGGGGTCATCATCCTGACGCCCGATCTGTTGGTGGCGGAAATGAACCCTTCAGCTGAAATCATGTTCGGGTATGCCAGCAAAGAGGTCTTTTGCCAAAAAGCAGAAAATGTGCTCGTTGGAAGTGATAGCCTGCACGCTCTCTATCGCTCTGCGCAGGAAGGTATCAGCACGCTTGGAGGCCGGGCTATCAGCCTGAATACCCGTAATGGCAAATCATTTTTAGCTCAGATCTTTTGCATCCCGGTTAAATTTGAAGGTCGATTGACCGCCATTGTCATAATTATCCGTGATCTCAGCCAGACCGAACAAATCAGGGAAAAATCCCAACAGCTTGAACAACGCGCCTTGTTAGGGGAAGTTGCCGCTATTTTTGCGCACGAGGTCAAGAATCCCATCAATAGTCTGGTAACCGGTCTCCAATTTATGGGCATGGGTATGAAGCCAGAAGACCCAAATTTTGCGCTCACTCAGCGCCTACAGAATGATTGCCTGCGTTTGACTCATTTAATGGATTCGACGCTAACCTTTTCGAAACCGATTGAATATCACCTGGGCCCGGTTGATTTGGCAACTTTGCTACGCTCGATTATCGACCGTTGGTCACCGCGCCTGGTGCGCCTGAATATCAAAGCCAACTTTGAGGCTATTCCTGATCAGCCCTTCGTCCAGGGCGACTTTTTGCGTTTGGAACAGGTATTCTTGAACCTGATCAGCAATGCCATCCAGGCAATGGAAGAATCAGGCGGCATTCTCAGCGTGAAGGTGCACCCACTTAAAAATGACCAGAACCGGGACCAGTATGAGATAATTGTGGCGGATTCCGGCCCAGGCATCCCTGAAGAAATGCGAGCCCATATTTTTGAACCTTTTGTCACCTCAAAGAGCTCTGGCACAGGTTTGGGTTTGGCAATTTCCAAGCGCATTATCTCGGCGCATAAGGGCAATATTTTCGTAGAAAGCTTTCCCGGAGGCACTCTATTCCACGTGACCCTTCCAAAAGCGGATGAGGTTGGATAATGACGGCAACAATTTTGGTTGTAGATGATGAAGAAACCGCCCGCATGGTGGTTTCTCAATTCTTAAGAGGCAAGGGTTATGAAGTTATGGAAGCAGGAACCCTGGCCGAAGCCCAAAAGCACCTGGACAAGAATGCTCCAGACATTGTGATGTTGGATGTTCTTCTTCCCGATGGATATGGACCCAACCTGTTGCAGCAAACTATCCGCCAAACTGAACGACCTGAAGTGATTGTCATGACCGCTCATGGAGATATCGCCATGGCTGTCGAATCCATGAAAGCCGGTGCCCACGACTTCATCCAAAAACCACTTGATTTGCTTGAACTGGAAAAATCAGTCAAAAAAGCTGAAGAAGTTGTTTCCATGCGGAAAGAACTAAACCATTTGCGCAATGTAAAAGGTGGCGGGCTGGATGCATTTATCATAGGCAAAACCCCTGAAATGGCCTCGTTGGTCAAGCTTGCCCAAAAAGCAGCGGATGCTTCTGTTTCAGTTCTGATTACTGGTCCAACTGGAACAGGCAAGGAAGTACTGGCAAACTACATCCATAAAATCGGCCCAAGGGCAGGCAAACCCTTCATCGATATCAACTGCCCGGCTATTCAACCAACCATGTTTGAATCCGAACTCTTCGGGCACGAAGCCGGTGCCTTTACAGGTGCCATCAAACGAAAGAACGGCTTGATGGAAATTGCCGATGGCGGGATTTTGTTCCTGGATGAAATTTCGTCACTACCTATGGAAATGCAGTCCAAACTGCTTAGGGTCATTGAAGAACGCTCTTTCAGGCGCGTAGGCGGAACAACGCCTATCAAGGTGGACGTTCAAA
>WOZB01000076.1:3407-6692 GCA_011620445.1 Anaerolineaceae bacterium
GAACGCTCTTTCAGGCGCGTAGGCGGAACAACGCCTATCAAGGTGGACGTTCAAATTATTGCCGCATCTAACCGTAAATTACCGGAGATGATTGCTGAGCATCAATTCAGGGATGACCTTTACTATCGCCTGAAAGTTGTGGACCTCAACCTGCCTACGCTCGCACAGAGGCGGGTGGATATTCCAGAATTGGTTGGCTATATGGTGCAGAAGACCAATGCTGCCCAGGGGGCCAATATCACCAGTATCACTCCGCGGGCATTAAAAGCCCTGGTGAAGTATTCCTGGCCAGGCAATATCCGGGAGCTTAGCAATATTATTGAGCGGGCAGTCTTATTCTGTGATGGCGACTCGATTGACCTCAGCCATTTACCTGCAGAAATCAGCGCAGGGCAACTAGAATGATTTTTTTGGCTGGATTCTTGCACATTATTAGTTGAATATTGGAAGGCACGGAGGCTTGATTATGACGAACCCAAATGAACTGGTAATCATCGTTGCGGTGGTGCTCTTTGGAATGGGAATTTTTTGCCTGATTCTCAGTATCGTCATCCTCGCCCGCCAAACCATGAACCGTAATATTCAATCCATCGCCGACCAAACCACCAAGCTTGCCCAAAAAGGCCTCAGTGAAGGCGTTTCAGGCTTGGTAGGGAATGCCTCTCTTCTGATTGGCTCTCTCAACGACCTGTCACGTTCCAATTCCGGAATCGGAATTTTCCTTGTTTTCCTTAGTCTTGTTCTCATTGGTGGGGGCTACTATATCCTTAAACCTTTGCTTGGAAGTGTCGTTTTACCCTAAGCGGAGCTAGGAGAGGCATGCGCGAATCCGAATTTCTCGAATTTTTGCCGCCTTCATTTGATTCAGAACTTTCCCACCAGATCTATACTACTTTTCAAAAGGACCACTTAATTGCAGCCACATTGAACGTTAAAACCCTCAGCGTTTGGCAGGGTATTGCCGGTGAGAAACTGCGTTATTGGCAGCCTGGGCTTTATGCGTTATCAAGTCTTGACCCCAGGTTGGCAAAAACAAATCTGCGTGACCTGACCAACAATGTAAATTCAGACTACTTGATTTCGGCTACAAAACTGCTGCAGACCAGGGAAATCCTGCAAAATGGCTTGGAACATCTCAAAGATGCCGTTTTGCTGGCTTTGCTTCTACGCGATTACAGGCAAAAAAACGAATCTTGGTCAGAGATTTCGCAGTTTATGTTTGGTATAGAAGGCAGCCTGGATTATTGGGAAACCCCTGCCCTCATACTCAGCCGGATTGTCCCGGACTTTGACCTTTTTACGGATTCACTGCTCCAAGCAATAAGCCCAGAAAAAGCTGGTGCCGTGACCCGTTTGATCGTTCATGCCAACGAGTGCACCGTGATGCCGTTTGCCCATAGGCTTGAATACTACCGCGCCTTATTCCAGCTTAAATCGCTGGAAACACAAGTTGCTGGTCTGGAAGCACTGCAAGATTATCAAACTGATGAAATTATCCGCAACCTGGCAGCTACATTTCTGCTTGGTCATCAGGTTCCAGCACGTCCTCAGGTTGTAACCAATCTGGACACTTCTGAACTTTATGGAAGAGCAGAAGCATTTCGAACCGAAACCAGATTATTTACCCTGGCAGGCAAAGGCGCTGAGGCTGGAAACCTGATGTCTCAAGCTTCTGATTTGCTGCAGGAGCTCTGGGTGCGCCACCTGGCTGACCAGTCAGAAAGCCTCAAATACATAGCTCCTGAAGAATCAGACATTGCTGCCAGGCAATTGGCTTCCATTAAGAATTTTAGGGATATGAATCCCTGGCCTTCCCTGGCGAAAACACAGGCTCTTGGACCATTTGCAGCTGCAGACCTTGATTCGACCCTGATAGCGCTGGCTGAGCAGCCTGATAACCCAAATTTGCTGAAGACCTATGCTGATTTGCTCCTTCGAAACTGTCAAGCGGAAGAAGCCGTGCAAGCTGCCCAAAAAGCGGTAAATTTGGGTTTGAATGACCCGGATATGATCATCTGGTTTTGCTTTTTTCCCCCGCGCTACACAGAAGTAGACGAAAACATCCAGGTTATTATTGACGGTTTGAAATTAAACCCTCAAAACCCTGCTTTGCATCTTGCATTGGCTAATCAATTTGCAGCCAAGGGAGATCGAGCAAGCTCAAAGGAAACCCTTGAAAAGCTTGCCCTCTTGGAAAACCTGGACGCAGGGTGTCTATTCGACATTTCCAACACTTATCTGAGTATAGAAGAGCCAGATCTTGCCCTGGCAACACTTGATCTGGGAATCAGCCGTTTTCTCGATGCGTTCAGTTTCGAGGACTATCTCAAATATTTTTACACCTTACTAAAGCTCGGCACATTAGAGAAGGCACGTGTGCTCGCCTCGAGCTACCACGTTGAAGATGTTGATAAAACTGCTTACACGCTGGCAATTGCCGATCTGGATACGCTCCAGAACCAAATTGAGACTGCTAAAGATAACCTTCTTGCCATTGCTCCGCCCCAAAAAGACAAGGCCTTAAGCCCTCAGGAAGACGCAAACCATCTTTCACGCTGGGGGTATTACTATCGACTCGCCCGCTTTGAGCAAAGTCTGGGTGATCTTGACGCTGCCCGTCGCAGTGCCTCTGAAAGCTGGAAGCTAGATCAAATTGCCCCTGAGTCATTCTTACTGATGCTTGAACTCGCTTTAGAGGGGGCGGATTATAAAAGCTTCGATAACCTTTATAAGCTAAACATTGAACGTTCGCTCACTGCTGAACAAAATAACCTGCTGACAGCGCTCAAGTGGCTGCGAAATTGTGTTCAAAACTGGATCAGACCCAATCTTGCATTGCCACCTGAACCGTCCTTGCAAGAGAATCGGGTTGAACCCATCTTTCATCTGGCAGCGCGATTTAACTTTGCCTGGCAAAAAGCCGCCATTGGACTGAATGCCTGGCTAAATCAGGATTGGGCGAGTGCCGATGTCGCTTTCAGACTCGTGCTCCAAATCGCACCCAAATTCCCTATCCTCAACCTGGCAGTCATGAATTACCTTTCTGAGAAGATTGTGGCAAAACGGAACATGGAACTGCTTCACGTCCGCACACATCTGCCGCAAGACTTGATCGCCGGCACAAGTGATGAAAATACCATCAACCTCCAACTGGTTCTTGCTGGCAAATATTTGCCTGGTGAAGTCATAAGCCCGGTTCTGCGTCTCAGCCAAGCTGTTATCCAGGAAGGTTGGCAGCGCGGTGGCAGTCTGCTTTCGCTTGTTAACACCCCCAATCAGGCAGCC
>WOZB01000069.1 GCA_011620445.1 Anaerolineaceae bacterium
TGTATGAGTTTAGAGACAATCCTTTCACAGCATGGGTATCGCCTTTCAGGTGCAAGAAAGAAGATTTTGAGCATCCTAGCGGAGTGCGACCAACCTCTTAGCCCGGCCGGCCTCCTTGATAAGCTGAAGGAGCAGGGTGAAAGTACCAGCCTGGTGACGGTTTACCGCAACCTGGATTTGCTGTCTGAACTCGGACTTGCGGAAAGAATCTTCAATGCTGAAGGCAAATTGGGATACCTGACCTGTAAAAGCGCACATCACCACCACCACATCCTCTGCGTGAATTGCCGAAGTACAGTGGAGTTTGAAGCGGCTGACGAACTGAAAGAGCTGATCGCGCATGCAGCTGCACAAACCCAATATGAAATTAGCGGCCACATGCTGCAGCTAATCGGCTTATGCCCGGCCTGCCAGGCCGCGGGGGAAAGTAAGTCATGAAAAGGCTATTGGGTTTATTTTTCCTTTTAGCCTTCTTAGTAGGATGCAGTGTGGTTACACCTGCCCCGGTTAAAGAAAAGCTGCAAATTACAGTGAGCGTTGCCCCGCAGGCATGGTTGGTCAAAGCCCTGATGGGTGATTTGGCGGATGTGCAGAGCATGGTCAACGTGGGTGATGATCCACACACCTATGAGCCCAAGCCGTCCCAAATGAAAGCACTGGCAGAAACAGATATTTACTTTACGATTGGTGTGGAATATGAACAAGCCTGGATGCCCAGGCTTTCCAACTCCAACGCCAAAATGCGGGTTGTGGATGTGACTACGGGGGTCAGTATGCTGGCCTCACAGGAGCATTCAGGAGAGGCTAACTCAGGGCAAAGTGAATCTGACCCGCATATCTGGTTTTCTCCGCAGCGCATGAAGGTTGTAGCAAAAAACACGGCAGAGGCTCTCATCAGCTATAACCCGGTCAACAAAAGCATTTATGACAAGAACCTGACAGCCCTCCTCGAAAAGATTGACGCGGTGGACGCTTCTGTCAAAGACGCCTTGAAAGATATAAATCATAAGCAATTCCTGATCATGCACCCGATGCTGGCTTACTTCGCCGAGGATTACGGTCTTGAGCAGCTGCCTGTTGAAATTGGAGGCCAGGAGCCCAGCCCCGGCGAATTGGCTCAGTTGTTGGATTTAGCCCAAAAAAACCAAATCAAGGCACTGTACATCCAGCGCAATACCAGCTTAAAAATGGCAGAAACGGTTAGCCAAGCTTTAGGTATCGAAAAAACAATTCAGCTGGAGCCGTTGGCCGAAGATTGGCCCGCGAATATGCTCGAAATTGCCAGGGTGTTGGCAGAAGGTCTTAACTAATGGCTGTTTGTAATGAGACTGGCAGAGAATGCGTGATCCGGCTTGAGGATGTCAGCGCGGGTTATGAAGGGGATACCGTTCTCGAAAATGTAAACCTGAGGGTTGACGCTCAAGACTATATTGCCCTAATCGGGCCGAATGGCGGCGGCAAGACCACTATCATGCGGGTTATCCTGGGTCTTCTCAAGCCATTCAGCGGAGAAGTGCAAGTGATGGGGCTACCTCCGAAAGAAGGACGCGCCTTTATCGGTTACGTACCCCAGAGCCAAATCAACGACCAGGCTTTCCCCATCAATGTTTGGGATGTGGTGGGCATGGGACGTCTGAAGAGCGGCTGGTGGAATCAGCGTTATTCAGAAGCAGACAAACGGGTTATTGCTGAAAGTTTGCAAAAGACTGGTGTTTACGAACTCAGGAACAAGGGCATAGCAGATCTTTCGGGTGGTCAGCGCCAAAGGGTTTACATTTCAAGGGCTTTGGCAACAGATCCAAAAATTCTGCTGCTTGATGAGCCTACAGCAAATATTGATGCTGAAGCCAGCACGCAGCTCTATGAATTACTGGACGTCTTGAACGCAGAAGGCGCAACCGTGCTGATGGTTTCTCATGATCTTCATACCCTGGAAAGACATGCCAAGTCAGTGGGCTTCGTCAATCGGGGTTTGGTATTTGAGCATAGTAGAGGTGAGCAATCATCTCTTAATGAAGGCAATACTGCCCATGAGAACGGATGGGGGCACGAACATGCTTGAGTGGGTTCAGACAGTACTGGCTTATGATTTCATGCGGAACGCCTTAATGGCCGCTGTGCTGGTGAGCCTTACCTGCGGGGCAATTGGCACTTTGGTTGTGCTCAACCGGATCGTGATGGTCAGCGGAGGCATTGCTCATGCCGCCTATGGGGGCGTAGGGCTGGCTTACTATTTTGGCTTTGACCCTGTTTTGGGAGCGATAGGATTTGGCTTGATTTCTTCCATTGGCATGGGTTTGACCCAACGTAAATTACACGAGCGCGCGGATACAGTTATTGGCGTGCTATGGGCGATTGGCATGGCCATCGGCATCATTTTTGTGAGCCTCAGCCCGGGCTACAAAGCTGACCTGATGAGTTACCTCTTCGGCAGCATCCTGGCAGTCTCGGTTTTGGATTTGTGGTTGATGTTGGCTATTGCGAGCTTAGCCCTCCTTTTCATCTTGCTTTTCTACCGCCCTTTGCAGGCCATTTCGTTTGACGAAACTTTTGCCGAAGTACGCAATGTGCCCGTGACCGGTTTGTACCTGGCGATGATTGTTGTGGTCGGTTTGGCTGTCGTGATCAGTATGCGGGTGGTAGGGCTGATCCTGGTGATTGCCTTCCTCACTATTCCGCCAGCCATCGCCAACATGTTTTGCAGGCGGATCTGGGAAATCATGCTGCTTGCCATCGGACTGGGACTGGTGTTTAGTATTTCTGGTTTGCTATTGTCGTACAGCCTCAACTTGCCCGCTGGGGCCGTCATCATCCTGATCATGGGTGTTGCCTATCTGCTGGCAAGCCTTTTGAAATCTGGAGAAACCCGGCAAAATAAAGTCAAGAAATCCTGATCAGGCTTCCAAATCAGGCTTCCAAATTACCTTCTGAGGACCAATTGATGTAAAATCAAAGTCCTGATGAATCTTTTAGATTTCCTAAAAGCTGATACGCCAGTGCGGTTGGGCCTTTGGCTCGGCAGAGTCGTGCCGCTTGCCAGCGGGCGGAAACTTGCGCTAAAGCTGGGAGCTTACCTTGCCAGTAGGAAGAAGAATCCCATCCGGATGGCGATTATTGCCAACCAAGCGGTAATCTCTGGCGGCAAGTTATCCCCCGAAGAATTGAACCAGCGTTGTTTAGAAGTCTGCCAATCCTTAGTTATCAGCCTTTTTGAATATTTTTACTATTACCGGCATCGTGAAGAACTCAAATCGGCCTACACTCTTTCCGAAGAAGCCCATGCGATGTTTTTTGAGGATGAAAATCTGGGAGAACCTTTACTCTTCTTGGGCCCTCATTTAGGCAATTTTGACTTACTGTCCTCGATCGTGTCCACATGTGGGATTAAAGGACTGGTGCTGGGAGTGCCTTCCCCAAATGAAGCTTATAAAGCGCAGAACAAACTACGGGCAGAGCAAGGCTTAAACGTGGTGCCAATGTCGCTGGAGGCCTTCCGGCAAGCGCGTAAGGTACTGGCAGAAAAAGGGGTGGTTATTACCGGCGTTGACCGACCCAGCGAAGACCCCAGATTAAAGCGCATGCCATTGTTCTTTGGCCAGCCTTCGAGGTTGCCAACTTTTTATGAAAAACTGGCTGTTGATTCAGGAGCAAGAATTCGCATTGCGGCGGCAATCCGCCAAGCGGACGGCAGATATCACGTGATTGCCACAGAACCGATTTATTTTTCCGCCAGTGATGAGGCAGGTGATGGTAATATCAAGAAGATCACTGCGGTCATTGAACCTTGGATTCAGCAATATGCCAACCAATGGGCAATCATCAAACCGTTATGGTCAACAGAAATATCTACTGAAGAGGCACGCAAATGAGTGAAAGCGAAAAACCTACCGGGCAACATGTCCGCATTAATCAGTCGCTGCTAAGTTTTTTGGAAAGGCCAGCGCTGCGCTATATGGCCAGCCGGGCTCCACTTTGGGTTACTCCGGATGTGATGACCGCGTTTGGCACTTTTGCTTCAATCCTGATCTTTGTTTCATATATCATGGTAGGCAAGGATTTCAGGGCGGGAGAGGACAATCTACGCTACAACTGGTGGCTGATTATGGCCGCATTGGGATTTGTCTTAAATTGGGTGGGTGATAGCTTGGATGGCACAATCGCCCGTTTTCGCCATATCGAGAGGCCACGTTTCGGCTTCTTCCTGGATCATTCTATTGATGCTTTTAGTACAGTGCTGATCTTCCTGGGTATCGGAATTTCTGGTTTGGGCAACCTCCAAATTACATCTTTTGCATTGATAGGATACCTATTGTTGATGATCAATGTGTACCTGAAAACTTATGTATCCGGTGTTTTCGTGATGACGAACATAGGTTTGGGCCCCACCGAAATTCGTCTTATCGGCATCGTCGTCAATATTTTCTATTTTTTCAAAGGGCAAATTTACCTGAACCCAAAGACATTCCCTGGAATGTACCTTCCGGAGCACACTACGATGATGACCCTGGTAATGGGCGTGATTGGTTTTATTCTGATAACTTACTTCCTGGTCCAAAGCATCGTGGATGCCAAAGGACTTTCTCATGTGGATGAAAAGGCCCGGGCACAGAAGATAGCTGAAAAAGAAAAAGAGCAAAGCCGCCTGAGCAAATTGGAGGAATCCAAGGCCAAGGTCGCAAGAACGGCCTCTCAATCGGAGAATGATTAATCTGTAATTAGGAGGTCTTTTCTGAATTTCTAAAAGCAGCACACGCGGGGGCAAGTGCCTGCAATTCTGGAAGATGCACACCAAGTGTGGAAGCGAGTATTTGCGGAAGTTTGGAATCCACAAGGCCTGTCGCTTCGGCGATCCCCTGGCTGACAGCGATTTCAAAATTTTTACCAAGAAGGCAGGCCGGGTAGCCTAAAACGAAGACATCCGGACGCAGAAGCATGGTAGCCCCAGCCAGGCATTGGCCAAGAATTTTCCCAATCTCAACAAAACTCTCGAGAGCATAAGGATCCCCTTGATTGGCATCCTGGATAACTTGCAATAAAGTTACGTCATGCTCCCAATGCTGCAGATGTTTGTTGATGATTGTGCGCAGCATACCCGTGCTGCTGCAGATTTGATTGTAGCTCACGGGGGTTTTGTGGATGGGATGGTACAAGCCGCTGCTCAGGCTGCCAATGTTACCGGCTGTACCCCCGGGATTGCGGTAAACTTTGCCGTCAGTAAGGATGCCCAGGCGCAGGTCTGGCTCTTGACTGACGAAGATGAGATTGCGGATACTTTTACACTTATCAAAAAGGAATTCGGCCAGCGCGCCAGAATTGGCTTTTTGTTCCATGTAAACAGGTAAATTAAAACGCATGCTGAGTTGGGAGCGGATAGAAACTTCATGAAGCTCAGGAAAATCCTCAGCAGAACTCAGGATGCCAGTTTCGTTATCGTAATCTCCCGTGATAGCTACAGAAACCCGGTCTGGTAGGGGCAATCTTTGGGCTTGCACCAGCGAAAGCAATTTGTCAGCCTCTATGGATAACTGGTCGAGAATAGACGTGAAGCTATCTTTGTTGCGGACGGGAGCCGTCATTGTCTCGTAGATACTGCCGGTCAGGCTGCCATAGACGAGGAGAAAGCGCTCACCATCCAAGTTCATCCCCAGAATGTTGTTGGTTGATTGTTGACCCGGTTGGGATTTAAGCATGCCCAAAATTATACCTTTTTCATCAAAACTCGGATTTCTCTGTTTCCACCGATTTTTTGCCTTGACGATAATTTACACAGCTTTTATAATCATCTAATAATAGACACAAGTACATAAATATACGCGAAATCAAAGAGCGAACAGGAAAATCCATGGTAAAAAAAGATGACCGCCGCATTGTACGGACAAGAAAATTGCTCAGGGATGCCATGTACGAATTGATCCTTGAACAGGGTTACGATGAATTCAACATTCAGGATATAACCAACAAGGCTAACCTGGGGAGGGCGACCTTCTATTTGCACTACCGGGAAAAGGACGACCTATTGACAGACCTGATGAACCAGCGCTTCGAAGAATTCATCGGCACAAATTCACAGTTTGTCAGCAGTAAAGACGGCGTGCTGGAAGAAAAAGCCATTGAAAAGCTCTTCAATCTTGCGGAGGAGAATTACGATTTTTACCGCATCATGGAGATAGGCAAGGGCGGCACAATTGCTTCAAACCAAATGCAGCTGATCATCCGCGATAAAGTGCGCGAACGCCTGGACCAACTCAAGCAGGTTACGCAGAAAGAGTTCAGTCTTCCACAGGATTTTCTTGAAACCTACCTTTCAGGTGCGTTGTTGGCGTTGATTTACTGGTGGCTTAGGGAAGAAATGCCTTATTCAGCCGCTGAAATGGCAAAAATGTATCGGCGTATCAACACCCAGATTGCCGAAGCATACCTGCAGGACGTTCCGATATTGATAAATAAAAAACCCGGAGCGAACAAACGTCCTCCAAAAGCAGATCCGAAGAATCCAATTCCCGATGAAGATATGGGTTCCGATGAGCCTGCAAGCGAAAATTTATCAACCGAAGATCAAAGGATCCCATGAAAATCTTATTAGTTTTCCCTGAATTCCCGGATACATTCTGGAGCTTTAAGCATGCCCTGAAATTCATCCACAAAAAATCCTCCTGCCCGCCCCTTGGTCTATTGACG
>WOZB01000105.1 GCA_011620445.1 Anaerolineaceae bacterium
TGCCGAAGCCACTGCCTCAGTGGTGAAGGTCTTTTCGGGTTGGCTCTCGGATAAACTGGGCACGCGGAAATGGCTGGCTGTGATTGGTTATGGGCTTTCTGCCTTGGTCAAACCCTTCTTTTACTTTGCCAATTCGGCCGCTGCTATTGCCGGTATCCGCTGGATGGACCGTTTTGGCAAGGGCATCCGTACCGCCCCCCGGGACGCGCTGGTGGGGGATTCCATCGAACCTGAGCATCGCGGTTTTGCCTTCGGCTTGCACCGTGCTGCCGATACGGCAGGTGCCTTTCTGGGCATCCTGATTGCCGCATATGTGGTTTGGAAACTGCAAGCCTCCGGGCAACAACTTAGTGAAAATACCTTCCGCACCATCGTGCTTATCAGCATCATTCCCGCCTTCCTGTCGGTGCTTTCCCTTGCCCTGGGTGCCAAGGATATAGCGGTCAAACAAGCTCAGGTAGGTCCCAAGATAAGTTTTAAGGGTTTGGGGAAGAATTTCTTAATTTTTATGGTTATTGTGGGGCTCTTTGATCTTGGCAACTCATCCGATGCCTTCCTCGTTTTGCGTGCCCAGGAGCGCGGCCTGAACATTCTGAACATCTTGCTAATGCTGGCGGTATTCAACCTGGTCTATACGCTTGTCTCCACCCCGGCAGGGGCTCTCTCTGATCGGATTGGCCGCCGTACCCTCATTGTGGGGGGGTGGATTGTTTACGCATTCATCTATTTGGGCTTTGCGCTCGCAAAAAATGCCACCCAAATCTGGATCCTTTATGTCACTTACGGTTTATATTACGGCATGGCATATGGCACAGCCAAGGCTATGGTCACCGATCTGGTGCCCGCGGATTTACTTGGCACTGCCCATGGCACTTACAACGCCGTCCTGGGGATATTGGACTTTCCTGCCTCGTTGATTGCCGGTCTGCTCTGGTCCGGGGCTTTTGGCTGGAAAGGCTTTGGCCCGTCGGCACCCTTTTTCTTCGGGGCGGCTTGCGCCCTTCTGGCTGCAATCCTTTTCCTGATATGGAAACCTCAGGAAAAACCCTCTTCAACTGAGGTATCTCGGGTTGAAAAATCTGCCTGAATCGTGCCTGCAGAATTGCAGTCTGTATAGCTTGATATAATCCGGTCAGAGGAATTTATGAAAATTGGTGTTCTAGCTTACCGCTTCAAGTATTATTCCAACCAGCGGATCATTGTTGGTAAGGTTCCTGAAGCAACTTACATTCCTGTGCATGATAGCTTCTCTATTGTCCGTAATCTGGCTTTTAGGCTTAACCAAATGTTTCATAAACCTCTGATTCCAACATTCGATCTTAATAATCAATTTGAGGATTTTGACCTCAATCGGGTTGATCTGATCCATTTTTCAAATGGTATCAGTTACGGCAAAACCCCTTGGGTATCATCTTTTGAAACCATCCTGCCACGTTTCACTGAACTGGTAACCCGCCATCAAGGCGAAGTATCTAGCGACATTAAACTGACCCCTCTTGTCAAACGCGGACTGACAGCTTTGGCTGGCAAAAGCTGTAAACGAATCATTGCCTGGTCAGAGTGCACCGCAGCAATCCAGCGCGACCTTATGTCTTCTTTTCCTACAGACTATAGTAAACCAATCCTGGCTAAAATGCAGATAATGTATCCACCACAGGAATTGCTGGTGAATACTGTTACTCCCCGTCAATACAACCAATCCAATCCGATCCGCTTTATTCTGGTCGGGGCAGCTTTCTTCCGCAAGGGTGGCAAAGAATTGCTGCTGGCTTTTGAAAAGCTGGTAAAAGAAGAGCATTTACCCATTGAGCTGGTTGTGGTTAGTTCATTGCGCCTGGAGCCTTACGCAGCCCACGAAACCGAGCAAGACGTTCAGTGGGCTAAGCAGACCTTTGCCGACAACCAGAATTGGGTGGAGTATTACGCTTCGCTTCCTAATGATAAAGTCCTCGCATTGATGAAGACCTGCGATGTTGGTCTCCTGCCCACCTGGGCGGACACCTACGGCATTTCAGTTCTTGAAGCCCAAGCCTGCGGACTGCCTGTCATCACCACGGACAGCCGTGCCCTGCCGGAAATAAACAACAGCCAGGTTGGTTGGCTCATCCACGTCCCTCAGAATCGCTTGAAAGAAGCTTTGTATACAACCGAAGAGGAACGCCAAACGCTGAGCGCAAGCATTCGTGAAGGTCTGGAGCAGATTGTTCGCGATATCGCGGCCAATCCCCATCAAATTGCTGAAAAAGGCGCGCTGGCCCTGGAGAAAATCCGTAAAGAGCATGACCCTTCAGAATATGCCAACAAAATGCGCGCCATTTACCAGGAAGCTCTCGCCTGATTGCCCTTCAATCACTGGCTAAGAACCTCGTGAAGAGTTGAGAATCGCTCTCTGCGAAGGTATAATTTCATCATATTGCATACACAAGGAGCTAAATATGATTGTAACCACTAAGAAACTTTTTGAGCATGCCTATGGCAATTACGCCATCGGTGCCTATAACATTAATAACCTCGAACAAATAGTTGGCCTTTTCAGAGGCAACCTTGAATCTAAAGCCCCTTTTATTATCCAGCTTAGCAAGGGAGCCCGCAGCTATACCAATAAGGCTTTCCTTGAGGGTTTGATTCGCTCGGCTGACCAGGTTTTTCCTGAATCCATCTATGCTGTGCATCTTGACCATGGCGATGAAGCCACTTGTTACGATTGTATCGACTCCGGTTTTTATTCTTCAGTCATGATCGACGGTTCTTCACTGGATTTTGAAGAAAATATTGCCGTCACCAGGCGCGTTGTTGACCGCGCCCATGCTAAAGGCATTGTAGTGGAGGCCGAACTTGGGCAACTTGGCGGTGTGGAAGAGCACGTAAATGTCTCTGAAGCCAACGCCAAACTGACCAATCCAGAAACTGCAAAAGAATTCGTTGAGCGATCTGGCTGCGACTCATTAGCTGTTGCCATTGGCACCAGCCATGGCGCTTTCAAATTCAGCGGCACCCAGGCTCTGCACTTTGACGTGCTCGCGCAAATCCAGAATCGTCTTCCCAATTTCCCATTGGTTATGCACGGCTCCAGCTCAGTCCCACAGGACGAAGTAGCCCGTATCAACGCTGCCGGCGGCAAACTGGGCGGCGCCAGGGGTGTGGACCCTGAACAATTCAAACCCGCCTCCAAGCTGGGTGTTTGCAAGATCAACATCGATACCGATGGCCGCCTGGTCTGGACGCGCGTGCATCGAGAATTCTTCCTTGAGCATCCCGAAAAGTTTGACCTGCGCGATCCTGGCAAGGTTTATATGGCTGAATACGCCAAGTTCATAGCTCAGAAAAATGTTTATCTTGGATCTGCCGGTCAGCTTGAGGACGTCCGAAAATTTATTAACGGATAAGAGGGAATATGCATGCTGTTGAGATAAAGCCCAACATCTACTGGGTGGGGGTTAACGACCGTTCAACAAACCTCTTCGAAGGTCTTTGGCCAATACACGAGGTAGGAGTTTCTTACAATGCTTATTTGATCAAGGACAAGAAGAATGCCTTGATTGATATATCAAAGGAGATTTTCTCTGATGATTTTGCTCAGGAGCTTTCGGACCTTATTGATCTAAAAGATCTGGATTACATCATTGTCAATCACATGGAACCCGACCACACTGGCGCTTTAGGCCGTCTGCGGGAAATGGCCCCCAACGCCAAACTGCTTGGCATGCAAAAGGCCGTTTCAATGATGAACGACTTCTACAGTCTTACCGAAAACACCGAAGTCGTCAAACACGAAGAAACACTTTCACTGGGTAAATACACGCTCAAATTTCTGTACACACCCGGTGTGCACTGGCCCGAAACCATGATGACCTACGTGCCCGAAGAAAAATTGCTGTTTTCGTGTGATGCCTTTGGCCAGTATGGTGCTTTGGACGGCTTTATCTTTGATGATGAGTGCCAGAATGTAGCATTTTTTGAAAAAGAAGCCCTGCGCTACTACACGAACATCATTTCGGCTTTCAGCCGCAATGTGCTTATGGCGATCGACAAAATTTCTGCTTACCCCGTCAGCATTATTGCGCCTTCGCACGGCTTAATCTGGCGCAAGGATCCGATGCACATTATCGAACTCTACAAAACCTGGGCTGGATATGCCCAGGGACCTGCCGGCCCAGGTATCACCGTACTTTACGGTTCCATGTATCGCAACACCGAGCGGGCGCTTGACCAGACCTTGCAGGTGATCGGTCGGCAGCAGATCCCAATCGAAGTTTTCAATGTTGGCATCACGGACCCCAGTTACTATTTGCCTTCACTTCTTACCAAGCAGGGTGTTTTGATTGCCTGCCCAACCTATGAAAGAGCTATGTTCCCGGCTATGGTGCGGGCGCTCAACATGGCAGAAATTAAAGATATCAAGCACAAAGTGGCGGCCTACTTTGGCAGCTTTGCCTGGTCTGGCGGCGCAATGAATGTCTTTAATGGCTTCGCGGAACGACTTGCCTGGGATGTGGTGGGCGCGTACCAGTTTGCTGGTTCTGCAAAAGAGAATGATCTTCAGCAAATACAACAGATTGTTGAACAATTGGCGGCAAAGGCCAGGAAGCCTTAAGGTTGCATCTATTAATCGCCCTGGGCTTTCCCCAGGGTTTTTTGTTTATTTTGGGAATTGCCTTAGTAGCGGCATCGTTGTTATAATTTTTTAGCAAGATCAGGAGCTGAATTGACAGAAGAAAGCTTTACCTCAAAGAACTTTATCGAAGAAATCATCGATGAACATAACCGTACCGGCCGCTTTGGCGGCAAGGTGAAAACGCGCTTTCCACCCGAGCCCAATGGCTATCTGCACATTGGCCACTGCAAAGCCCTGGTGATCGATTTTGGCATAGCTGAAAAATATGGCGGCACAACCAACCTGCGCTATGACGACACGAACCCGGTGAAAGAAGATACCGAATACGTGGATGCCATCAAGGAGGATATCCACTGGCTGGGCTTTGATTACGCCAATGAATTGTATGCCTCGGATTACTTTGAAGCGCTTTACGAAATGGCCGTCAAACTCATCAAGAAAGGCAAGGCTTATGTTGATGAGCTCACAGCCGAAGAGATGCGCGAGTATCGGGGAACGCTCACTGAAGGTGGCAAAAATTCACCCTGGCGCGAGCGTTCTATTGAGGAAAATCTGGAACTCTTTGAGCGCATGCGCCGCGGCGAATTTGCTGATGGCACCAAAACTTTGCGCGCCAAGATTGACATGGCTTCCCCCAATATCAATATGCGCGACCCAGTCATGTACCGCGTTATGCACGCCACGCATCATCGCACCGGCGACAAGTGGTGCATCTACCCCATGTACGACTTCGCGCACGGCCAGTCGGATTCGATCGAAGGCATTACGCATTCCATGTGTTCGTTGGAATACGAAAACCATCGGCCGCTCTACGACTGGTTCCTCGATGAGCTCGAAATCTTCCACCCTCAGCAGATTGAGTTTTCCCGGCTGAATATGACCCACACGGTCATGTCTAAACGGAAACTGCGATTGCTGGTGGAGCAGGGCTATGTTGACAGCTGGATCGATCCGCGAATGCCTACGCTGGCTGCCATGCGCCGTGCGGGTTACCCCCCGAAGGCCATCCGCGCCTTTATCGAGGCGGTAGGTGTGGCCAAAAATGAGAGTTTTGTGGATGTTGAGCTGCTGGAGCACTTTGTGCGCGATCAACTCAACCAGACCGCGCCCCGCCGCATGGCCATCCTGCGCCCAATCAAGCTGGTCATCGACAATTACCCGGCTGATCAGACTGAAGAATTTTGGGTGAGCGACTTCCCTCAGAACCCTGAATGCACAACTGGCCGCATGGTGCCGTTCTCGCGTGAGCTCTACATCGAGCAGGACGACTTTATGGAAAACCCTGTTCCCAAGTACTTCCGCCTCTCCCCAGAGCGTGAAGTGCGCCTGATGAACGCCTATTTTGTGACGGCTGTCAGTATGGATAAGGATGCGGAAGGCAAGATCCTGGCTGTGCACTGCACTTATGACCCAGACACCCGCGGCGGCAATGCCGCTGATGGACGCAAGGTTAAAGGAACCATCCATTGGGTTTCAGCCCCGCATGCCATCAATGCAGAAGTGCACCTTTATGATTACTTGTTCAAGGATGAACATCCTGAAGACCTGCCCGAAGGTGAATTATTTACGGACCATGTCAATAAGAATTCCCTTGAGGTTCTTGTGGGCTGCAAGCTGGAGCCGGCCTTGGCAGAAGCCAAACCCGGCCAGCCCTGGCAGTTTGTGCGCAATGGCTACTTTAATGCCGATAGCTTTAACAGCAAACCTGGCGAGCTCGTCTTCATCCGCACGCTCTCGTTGGTGGATAGCTGGGCAAAGCAGCAAGCCCAGAAATAAGGGGCAAGCCCGCGCTAAATGCGGCTGCGTGTGCTAAAATAGGGCAAATGGGCCTGTAGCTTAATGGCGGAGCAGGCGACTCATAATCGCTTGGTTGAAGGTTCGAATCCTTCCGGGCCCATTTCTAAATTATTTTCACTTGCACTAACATCCTTTATTTACTTTTGGTTGCTTGATTCTGACGGACCGGGGAAAGGGGAGAAGATCGAGATATCTGATTCACTTTAACCATAATATTATTTTGCCAAGACCAGCAAGGATTTACAAGTCTCCCACAGTAAGTTC
>WOZB01000227.1:0-2922 GCA_011620445.1 Anaerolineaceae bacterium
AGTGAGGGTTGTATTCGATATCCATTATTAGCTGGTTTGCCTCATCATACCGGTAGGCAGCCCAAAACATCTTTCCATCTCTTTGCGCGTCCGAAAGTAGTGGCAGCAAAGTGTAGAGGTCTTCAACTAGCGGTAATTCCAGGGCTTCATCCAGAGATTTCCATGCCAATTCCCCTTCTTCAGAGGGTAAAAGCCTACCATTAAGACCTTCTGCCAGGAAAACGAATACCGAAATACCAGTAATTCCACCGGTTTCGACCTGAATTTGCCCGGCAAAGGTGAATGATTGCGCTTCCAAGCCGCTCTCTTCTCTCAATTCCCGGCGGGCAGCCTGCAATACCGTTTCAAGATGTTCAACGTGGCCGCCAAGCCCATTCCACAAATTTGGCCAGATTTTCTTGGAGGGGGACCCTTTCAAGAGTAAAAACTGCCCCGCTGTGTTGATCGGGAAAATCAACACCCTGGGGATGACCGCAAATTTTTCAGGGAGCAATGTCTGTTTGTTTTCCATGGGATTTTAGAAAGGAGCCGCACATTACTGAGCGGCTCCGAAAATTCTTTTAGTGGAGGAACATGGGTAATCCGTCGATCTTCTGGATCTTCGGAACGTAGTTGACTTTGTCATAGTACTGGTCCACATCAACGTGCCGCTTTTGAGAAACGACGGATTTGATCGGAACGTAATTGTAATTGCCATGGTTTATGGCCACCATTTGGCCAAATTCTTTGCGCTGGGTGAGATGCCAGGCAAGCGTGCCAAAGTTCATGCCCACCATGCGGTCAAGCATATCCGGAGGTCCGCTGCGTACCAGGTAGGCTAATTTCTGGAACATGGTGTTTTGGCCTGTAAGCAGTTTGATCTGATCGCTCAAAACCTCGCCAATGCCCCCCAACTTCTTGTGTCCATAGGCATCTTCATCACCAGATTGCACGATCATGCCGCCATCTGTGCTTGCACCTTCAGAAATGAGAACAATGGCGTAGGATGAGGGGTTGTTTCGGAGGTCCTGCATCAAAAGCTCGCACAGGTGCTGTGGGTTGTATGGGACTTCGCAGATAACGGTGCGATCAGCGTAAGCCAGGTAGCCGGTAATGAGCGCGGTTTCTCCGCTGTTGCGGCCAAATAATTCGACGACGCCAATTCTTTCGTGTGAACCGACAGAAGTGCGGAAGTTGGTGATGAGCTGAACCGAGCTGGTAATCGAGGTGGAGAAGCCTATGCAGTAGTCAGTGCCAAACACATCAATGTCCATAGTTTTTGGGATGGCAACCAGCGGCACACCTGCTTTATAAAGCAAATTGGAATAACTTAGGGTGTCGTCACCCCCAATGGTGATGAGCGAATCGAGCTTAAGCCGCTCGATTACTTTCATGACGTAATCGGTGTAATCCATGGTGCCATCATCCCTGATTTGCTCGCCGTAGTTTGATTTGGCCAGGAATTCGGGAATGTTTTTGGCACGCACAAATGAGGGGTTGGTGCGGGATGTGTGCAAAAAAGTGCCGCCGGTGCGGTCGATCGTGCGGCAATTCAGTTTATCCAAAGGCATAATATAACGATTGTGAGAGGTTTCGTCATTCAGGTCGTAGTTAAGAAAACCACCCCAACCCCGACGAATACCGATTATCTCCACATCTTCATCAACAGCATTATAGACCACAGATTTAATGGTGACGTTCAAACCCGGAACATCACCACCTCCCGTTAAAATTCCAACTCGGCGTTTAGCCATAATTTCCTCCAATTTTCAAGATTTAGATTCAACAATCGCCCGTGGGCTTTTTGTTGCCCACCAGCGGAACCATTGCAAGCCTATCAGCGTAATCAAAGGCAAGAGAAGCACGATCAAACTTGGCTCTTCAAGGGTCCAGGTATCCAGACCTGCAAAACGTCTCCAATAGAAGTAGATGAGAGCCAGGAAGATTATCCAGGAGGTAATTTTACCAAAAAAGCGCCATTTTTCTCTGAGGAATCGGAAACTGAGAAAGAGTGCAGGAAGCAAAAATATCAGATAAGCACCATGTGATTTTAAATTGACCAGGTAGAGCAGCAGGAATGTAAGCATCAATTTAAAGCGCGTGGTGCGGGCATCCTGGCTGCTGAGACCGTACCACTCTATGACAAGTGCCAACGCTACTGCGAGGTGCAAAATAATGGCAATCGGTGATCTTGCACCCGGGAAGAGTTCAGCCACACGCATCAGTGGGGTGCGCACCCAGGAGAAATCCGGGTGGAGACGAATAAAGTTGGCAAACCAGGCCGGAATCCAACCGGGAAACAAGATCAAGGTTATGGCTAACAGGAAGGCGATCCCCACCAGGTAGACAGTTATCAGGCTTGCATCCCTCCTTGAGGCAAAAATAATCATCAGGAACGCTGCCAGGAGGATGCTGATAGGCAGAATGCTGAAGCAAACTAAGAGGAAGACTCCCGCAGCAGTACCTTCTTTTCGAAGCCCAAGATAGGCGGCCAGTATGGTTAAGGCCACAAATGGAGGCAAAATGCTGGCTGTAAGGATCAGTTTGAAGGTTGGGTACCAAAAAAGAAGCAAAACCGTCATCAGGAGGGCTTCGATAGGATGGAGTTTTATTTCTGATATCCGAAATGCCAAAAAAATCGAAATCATGTAAGAGACTGCCACGATAGCCATCCAGATTGCCCTGGCAGTTGAGAACGGCAAAAAACTCAGAGGCATGTAAACGAAGAGGGTAAAGACGGGCTCAATGAAACTGCCCCCATCAAAACCATTATTCGTGAACCCCATATCCCGCTGCAAGTTGTTGGCTTCTTCAGCAACTTTGGGATCGTAAGGAGAAAGTCCTTCCCGCAACCAGAGGCGTGCGGCAGCGTAGCGTGGAGCAAAGTCATCACTTGCTTTGAAACGTTGCTGCAAGTTTAAATTTAAGAAGGTCATACCCACT
>WOZB01000227.1:2932-6675 GCA_011620445.1 Anaerolineaceae bacterium
CTAAAGAGATGAGCATGACCAATGGAAACCAGAGGTTGGCTGAGTTTCGAAGCTTCATTTTGACATGAGTCCACTTGCATTTTATAGCGGAAATTGACGCTGGTCAAACCCAATTTTAAGTCCACGCCTCCACGTAATTGGGAAGTTGAGGTAAGAACTTCGTTTGAAAAGACATTTTACCCCCAAACCACTTGAATTTAGCTCCAAAATGTCGTACTCTATTTGGGTGTTAGAGCTATCTATCCCCAAAGGAAGAAAACAATATAAATGGCAAGAATAAACAACAATAAACCCGTATTAGACGAGGAAAGCGAATCTCCTGCCCTCTCCAGACTATTGGAACTCGGCAGAAAGAAAACTTTTGTAACCTATGATGACATCCTGCGCATGATTCCGGATGCGGAAAATGATGTGGATCAACTGGATGAGGTGTATCAAGCCCTGCTGAACGCTGGCATAAATTACACTGAAGAATCAACCACCCCTGAAGAACCCAACGATGAAGACCTCACCGAGGTTCTCGATGAAAACTTTACAGTCTCAGATGACTTGGCCAATATTGATACCGATGACACCATCGGCCTCTACCTTAAAGAAGTCAGCCGGGTTCCTTTGCTCAGCAATATCGAAGAGGAAGTTGCGCTCGCACAGCGCATCGAGAAAGGCAAAGCAGCCAGGGAAGAACTTGCCAAGGGCAGTGTGAGCTCCAGGCGCAGACAGGAACTCGGAAGATTCATCCAGGATGGGCAACTTGCCCGTGAGCACTTAATTACAGCCAACTCCCGCCTGGTCATCAGTGTAGCCAAAAAGTACATGGGCAGAGGTGTACCTTTCCTTGATCTCATCCAGGAAGGCAATATCGGCCTTATCCGTGCTACCAAGAAATTTGAATACCAACGCGGGCATAAATTCAGTACCTATGCCACGTGGTGGATTCGCCAGGCCGTTACCCGCGCCATTGCCGACCAGGGCCGCACCATCCGCGTGCCCGTGCATATGGGCGACCAAATCAACAAATTGCTCCGCGTACAGCATCAGCTTACCCAGCAGTTAGGGCGCGACCCCACTGTCGACGAGCTCGCTGAACGCCTGGAAGTGCTGCCTAAAAAAGTGGAAAATATGATCCAGGTTGCCAGGCGGCCGCTCTCGCTGGAGACTCCTACAGACGATGAGGAAGATTCTGTACTCGGTGACTTCATTGAGGATGACGAAGCGCCACCGCCAGACGATTTGGCCACCTACAATTTGCTCAAGGAACACTTGGACCAGGTTTTGGAATCTCTGCCGCCCCGGGAGGTGCGCATCCTGCAGTTGCGTTATGGTTTGCTCGATGGCCAGGCGTACACGCTGGAAGAAGTTGGGCGTAAAATGGGCGTCACGCGGGAACGCGTTCGCCAGATTGAAGCTCAGGCCCTCACGCGTTTGCGCCACCCTTCCGTGCGCCGCAAATTAAGAGACTACCTGGGAGATTGATTTGGTGAAAGGTACATTGCCTAAACCGTCAGATCCTGGTCAAAAAGAACCATCTTTTCCTGCCTGGCTTCTGCGTTATGCTGCCCCAGAAGTGCAGATTCCCCTGGCAGCCCCCCGAGCCCTTGACAGCGAAAAAACCGACGAACTGGGTTACAGCGAACTTGACCGTTTTGAAGAGGTTCAGATGGATGAGACTGATCAATCAGAACCGTCCCTGGGAGAAGCCAGCAAGAATTAAGTTGGAGGGTAAGGTCAGTTGATCGGTCCCCTCATCGGAAAATGTAGAAAAGGATTTAGCCAGTATGCAAAAGACATTAGTACTCGTCAAACCAGATGGCGTGCAGCGCGGACTGATCGGAACCGTGATCAGCCGTTTTGAAAATCGCGGACTGCGCCTTGCAGCGGCGAAGTTCATGTGGGTCAGCCCGGAACTTGCAGCCAACCACTACGCAGTGCACCAAGGTAAATCCTTTTATGATGCTTTGATTAAATTCATCACCTCTGCCCCGGTCATGGCCATGGTTTGGACTGGTCCTGATGCCATCACTGCAGTCCGGCAGACCATCGGCAAAACCAAGGCAACTGAAGCTGACCCCGGTACCATCCGCCACGATTATGCCCTGACTACCCGTTACAACATCTGCCACGCCTCTGATTCCCCTGAAAACGCGGAAGCTGAAATTGCCTTGTGGTTTAAACCTGAAGAACTGGTCGAATGGAAACGCGCCAGTGAAGATTGGATTTACGAATGAAATCAAAAAGCCTTGAAGATTTGGTAGCCGTCTACTCGGTTGAAGGTGGAGAAGCCGTAGCGGGTCCGCTCAGAGATTTCCTTGAAGCTCAGGGCATCCCTGCTATGATCAGCCAGGAATCCGCCGGTGCAATTTACGGTTTTACGGTGGGAAATTTAGGGATGGCCATGATTCTGGTTGACCCAGAGAATGAGGCCAAAGCCCGCGAATTACTGGCCCGTATGGAACGCGGCGAATATAGTCAGGAAAAGTTAGCCGAATGCCCCGCCGGCTGCGAACTTTTGGGTCCCCAGTCGGAAGCCATCGATGATGCGCAGCTGAATGCCCGTAAAAAAGTACTGGTGATCTGCACAAGCAACTCAGCCCGTAGCCAAATGGCAGAAGCAGTTATAAACACCGATTGCTGGGATAGCTGGATTGCCTACAGCGCTGGCATAGAACCGGCAGCCAGTGTGAACCCGTACGCGGTGCGCGTGCTTGAAGAAGCCGGTATTTTCCATCAGGGCTATCCCAAATCAGTGGACCTTTTCAAGGGTATGCCCCTGGACCTTGTCCTCACAGTTTGTGACCAGGCCAACGAGGCTTGCCCCATCTGGTTGGGCAGCGGTAAACGCAGCCATGTGGGCTTCGAAGACCCGGCCAAAGTGGAGGGCAGCGAAGAGCAAAAGTTATCCGCCTTCCGTGAGTGCCTAAAGCTGATTCGCGCCACAATTCCCCCTCTGCTAAATTCTCTCGACTAATTGCCTTGCGGCGCAAGGTTTTCAGCAGTTTACAGAACCAAGCGATACCTGCCAAAATCGGCAGGTATTTTCTTATAAACAATTTGACAAGTTTGGATTGCGGGGTTATAAGAGGCGTATGCGTAGACCGGGAGTAAGCCTTGCTTTAGCCATCTCGTTGACCATTAGCAGCTTACTTTCAGCCTGCAGCCCCAAACAAGCCAGCCCCACTCCCTTTATCACATCGCAGGATGCTGTACCAACCTCAGCTTTCGTTAGCCCCACACTCACCCCGGTGCCGGTTGAAACATCGCCCGCGGAAGAACCGCGCTTTAAAGATGCCGACCTGGCCTTGAGCTTTGGCGACTACGATAAAGCTCTCGAGCTATATAGGGGTCAGGCTCCCGATGCCAGCCCAACCAGCCAGGCAGCTGCCTTGTTCGGCCAGTCTCTTGCGCTTTTCAAACAGGGTAACCTCAGCGAAGCGCAGGCGGTGATGGCAGACTTAACAGCCCGCTTCCCCACCGAAGCCCCCGGGGTGCGCGCCTTATTTTGGTTGGGTGAGTACGCCAGCATTGCAGCGGAGGCTGCCCAGGCTATCGATTACTACACACAGTACCAGGAAAAATCAAACCATACCCTGGATGCGATGGTCTTTGAGAAGATTGGCGACTTGCAAAGCTCCCCGCAAATGAAATTGAGCTACTACCAAAAAGCCTATTCAGCCGCGGGCAATGACCCTGACCTGGGCTTGGTTTCGAAACTGGCGGACCAGTATGCGATCGCCGGCCAGGCAGAC
>WOZB01000197.1 GCA_011620445.1 Anaerolineaceae bacterium
GAGAGCTTCTCGTGCGGGGACATAAAGTTGCCACCGTCGCATTACCGCCTGCCCCCTTAGAAGGCATATTGCCAGATAGAGTGAAGCTCACTTTGGCAGACCTCAATAAAGTACTTGATGATGATGTGATGTACATGCCCGCCGACAGGGGTGGAAGGTTTGATTTATGCATCCGGCGTGGAAGACCGCATTGTGCCCAAAGCCCCTGCATGGGAATTCTTTTATCAGGGTAATATGGTGTCTACCCGCCGCATCATCCGCCTGGCCAGATAAGCTGGTGTAAAGCAGCCAAAGAGGAAGCAGGGGATGCAATCTCGGTAAGCTTCCTGCTGCTGGTTTATATTATTGGTTCAACACCCGGGCGTGTGCCCCTTTGGAAGCCTCTTATCAAGTATTTGAAAAGCCCTCTCCCGGTGGTCTTCTACCCCAGGGCAGGTTGTGTAATGGTTTCCGTAAAGGAAGTACGTTCTGCAGCCGTAAGGGCTATGGAAGCGGGTGAACAAGGGGTTGAATACAAAATTGCATCAGATAACCTGACCTGTCGAGAATGGCTGACCCGCCTGATGACTTACACGGGAAAGCAGAAACCGGTCTGGACCGTACCAGACTAGATGGTACGTTTAGGGGCTCGCTTGGTGATGGCATCCTACCAACGCAAAGGTAAGCAAAGCGGCCTGAATCTGGTTGAGTATGCAAAAGTGCAGACCTGGATGGGCTTTTTGGACACAGAAAAATCCAGGCAAGCGCTGGGTTGCACCAAGGGCGATTTGAATCTGTCACTCAGAGAAACAGTGGAAGCCAACCCGTAATATACCCTCTGTGAATTGTCCGGGGCCCGGAATATCATCTAACGCGCCAGGAAACTACGATAAACAAAGCGCCCCACAAAAAACAGGACGAAGAACCAAACCAGCACAAATGGAATTGCAAAAACCCACTTTTTTTGCCACTTTTCCTTGCCAGGCTGTGCGGCCTGCAGGCGACATTCCTGCATTACGTCGTTTGGAATCCAGGTAATGGTTAGGGCGACCAGAGCTGGCAGAATGATGAGATCATCCAGGTAACCCAGTACGGGAATAAAATCAGGGATGAGATCAATTGGGGAGAGGGCGTAAATAACAATCAATAAGGCGCAAACTTTGGCATACCAGGGGGTTCCTGGGTGTCGTAGCGCCATAAAAATAGCGGGTATATCCGTCTTGAGGGCTTTAGCCCTGGCTTTCGAATCCATAAGTGATCATTATAGATTGAAAGGTTCCCCCGGGTAATTTAATGGTTGGATTGCGGCATTTATTCGGTTTGAGCAGGAATTGAGGTAGGCAATACCGGCATCTTTTCAGCCGATGGAAGACCCAATAACTCAGCCAATGCCACCCGCATAGCAACCCGGTCATCCCAGGGGTATTCAATCAGACCAAAACACATGGACTGCTCGTGACCTTTGCCGCACGAGATTACCAGATCTCCCGGTTTGGCCATAGCCAGGGCTTTTCGAATGGCATCCGGCCGGTCAGCCACCCGCCAGAAATTTGCCTTGGCATCGTCACCCTCAGGGTTATACGCATCGATACCCTCCACCCCACCCACTGAAATGGCGGCTTCAGCCATATCCTGCAGGATAGCATCCAGAGATTCGGTACGTGGATCTTCCGCGGTCAGGATGGTGAGGTCAGCCTTACGGATAGCAACCTTGGGCATCATTTTTCTTTTTTCGCGATCGCGCAAGCCCGCCGAACCAAAAACTACGATAACACAACCTTTGGTTTGGTTGCGGGCTGAACTGAGGGCTACATCCAGCCCGTTGGGAGTGTGGGCGAAATCGACAATGGCCTGGAACGGCTGCCCCAGGTCAATCTTCTCCATCCGACCTGCAACGCTATGCATAACCCCGAGGGTGTCCATTGCGGTTTCAATCGGCACCCCGAGACCAAGACAAGTTACAGATAAAGCTGCCAGGACGTTTGAAACATTGAAAGCACCGACCATGTGTGTGCGTACAGGAAAGGACCGGTCGCCCCAATGGCAGAGAAAACGCAGTTCGGTGGGCGTATCTTCAATCTGGTCCGCCCATAGCTCTGCCTCATTATTTTGGCTGTAAGAGGTCTGCTCCTTTGGTGAAACCCGCTTGAGATAAGCATACGATTCGTCATCTTTATTAAGCACTGCCAGACGGACGTTGCCAATTTCCTTGGTCGGGGTCTGGGAAAGCATCTCAAAGAGCATACCCTTTGCCTGCAAATAATTCTGATAGTTGCCGTGATAATCCAGGTGCTCATGGGTGACATTTGTGACTGCTGCGATGTCAAAGTCGCAGGCGATCACCCTGCCCTGATGAAGGCCGTGGGAGGTGGTTTCGAGCACAGAATACTCAATTCCCCTGGCGACCATCTCGCCCAGATAGGCTTGGATATCGGGCGCGTCAGGTGTGGTGACGTGAAAGCCGGTATCCAAAACCTCATCCCCAATCACGGCATTGATGGTGGAAATCATGCCTACTTTTTTACCAGCATGCCGCAGGATTTCGAAGATCATGGTGGAGGTGGTGGTTTTGCCGTCCGTACCTGTAACGCCAATCATGCGCAGCTTGCGGGCGGGAAAACCATGCAGTGCGGCCGCAAAATAAGCCAGGATGGTATGCATATCCCCTATAACCTGCAGATAAGGCAGGGTCAGGCCTTCTGGCCTGGGGCGGTCTGAAATGACTACGCTGGCACCTGCCTGCTGCACCTGGTCAAGAAAATTCATGCCGTCGTTTGAGCTGCCTTTAATAGCCACAAAAGCAAAGCCTGGTTTGACCTTATGATGGTCAGATACGATGCCGCGAATTTTAACCCCGGGAATGCGGCCTTTGTAGCCAAAAGGCACCTGTTTGAGCAGGCTTGATAGCCTGGTTGGTTTAGGAGCGTAAGGTTTTTCTGTTTTCATGGAAGCCAGACCAATCCGAGATATCCCAACACAATCAACCCAACCAGCAAAATGGAAACTGGTTCATGATTTGATTTTAGCGCAAAGTATAGCGAAGCATTTAAGAATAATTCTGAGAGCAAAATTATTGGTACGATGCGTGAGCCTACTAGCACTTTTCCTTTTTCTTTTAATGGTTCAAGCGGTTTCATGCAGTTAAGCCCCCCTTAGCCAAGACCATACCGTGGCTGCTACGGCGATAAAAAGGACCACAATCAGATCGTAAACCAGGAGTTTCTTTAGAACGCCGCTTTCTTTGCCTGCCAGCCCGATGGTGGAGCAGCCAACGATCACTTTTCCGGGGGACATTACACTCCCCACAGAAGCCCCGGCAGTTTGGGCTGCCAACATCAAAGGAACTGAGAGCTTTAGGATGGAAGCAGTTTCAACATGCAAAGGCGCAAAGAGCACGTTGGAGTTATTGTTTGAACCCGTCAGGAAAGCACCAAGCGTGCCGATAAACGGAACTACTGCTGGGAAGAGCCAGCGATTGAAGAATGCGCCAAGGCCCCGTGCCAGTATGCTCGTCATACCGGTGTGCGACATGATTTGGGATAATCCGACCATGGCAAGAATGCCAAGGCTGGGATCAATGGCGGTGCGCAGACTCCTTTGGATAATCCGGCGTGGAGAATCTTTTCTCAGCAGACCATTGCTGGCATATATCAATCCGCCGACGAAAATTGCGAAAAAAGAAAGCGTACCCGAGTGTGCCAGGGGAATCCACACCTTGCCAGGACCCGCAGGGACGATCCAACCAAAGGCTGTGCTCAGTTCTGGAAAACTAAAACTCACTTTCAAGGATGCCAGGGCATTTCTGAGCGGAGGAATAATGGCGGCCAGAAAGCCGAGAGAAACCAACAAAAAGTAAGGAGAGACTGAGACCATCGCCAACTTGGTAGGAATATTATTTGCTGGAGGCTGCAGGATATGCGAATTTTTCGGCTGATAGAGCGGCAGACGGCGAAGCAGGAAAAGGATTCCCGTACCGACTATGGCTGCACCAAAGATTGCAACATTCGTCATACCAGCAGTAGCCATCAGGTATTGGGTGAGCCCCATGCCAAGGGTCAATAAGATTACGGCAGGCATGCCGTGCCGAAGGCCCTGCCACTTCTGGCCGATGATGAGAATGAGCACTGCACAGGGAAAAATTGCCAATCCGAGCAAGGCCGCCGAATCCGGAGCCAGGCTTTGAGCTGAGTACCCTGATACTGCTACCAGGGCATTGAAAGCAGCCCCCACCGTTCCGAAAGTCACTGCCCAGGCGTGTCCCAAACTGGCCATGACCACTGAGTCGATGGGAGTAAATCCCATACTCAGAAGAAGCGGCGCGCCGATGGCTACCGGAACACCGAAACCACCCATACCTTGCATAAAAGAGGTCAGAATGAGGGTGAGCATTAGAATTTGGAGGGTTCTGTCTTTCATCCACAGCGGAACGAGATCGCCAATCAATTTGATTGTGCCGGCTTCATTGGCGAGGTGGTAGAGAGTAATGGCACCCCAGACTGTCCATAAAACATCCATAGCCAGCAGAAAGGCCTTTGCCTGCGACCAGGCTAGCAGCTTCCAGTCTGCTCCAAAGGCAGCCATGGCAATGAACACGGCTGCCAACCAGGAGGCAGCAGCAGCGCGTCGGCCGCTCCATTTAGCGACCAGCATTAGTAGGAAGACCGTCAGGATAGGGAGAAACGAAAGCAGCCAGTTGTACCAGGTAAGTGCCATGTAAACGTCTATTATAGCCAAGAACAGTGGCCTCTGGCTCTGATTTGGGCCCAGTAAATTCGAATAGAGGAGAATAATTAAGTGCCGAAACGAATGAAAGAATGGTAAAATATCTTCTCATTCCGGGGCGGTGGCGGAATAGGCAGACGCAAAGGACTTAAAATCCTTCGATGGTGACATTGTGTGGGTTCGACCCCCACCCGCCCTACTTTTCTCGCTTTGAAATAGCAACATTCAAGATAAATTGCATGAGTAAGTAACTCATAGACTGCTATAATTACCAAATGACAATCACAACATCAGCTCATGTGTTGTCATGGAGGGAACTAGCATGCCAAACAGAGGTGGGTTTTCTTGGAAGCGAACTTTAGGGGTCACCCGGGCTAAACAGCGATTTTCTCGAAAGACGGGCATTACACTAACCAAAAGCGGGCGACAACGCAAAATAGGCAAAATGCTGACCGGTGGGGGTTGTTTATTGCCCACCATCTTTCTTGTGTTGCTTGCTTTAGGCGTTGTTGCTTCTACTGTAATAGCTTAGGCTACTTATGCTATTTACTTACCACTTGTCGTGAAAGCTTGAAGCGCCCCTACACCTCTGCCCGTGCCTTTGCCTGGTGAAAACCTCCAATGCAATATCGAAAACACTTTACTATAGGGTAAATAAAGCCCAGATCAACTATTGAGATTGTTGCGGAGGGAAAATGTTACGTTCAGTATTCGGATTTGATTGGAAAAAGTCTAATTCACACTGGTTATTATTGACTAAGTTTATTGATGCCCGGGTTCAAAATTACTTCTCTGGAATGGAAGCTTGGGAAGCTGTCCTGGGCGAAAAACCATCTCAATCAATCAAAAGGTTTGTCGATGAAGGATTAATTGGACCGGCAGATCTGGAAAATGCACTTAGTTGTAAATATTCTTTGCCTGAATTAAAGAATTTGTCGAAGCAATATGGACTTCCAGTTTCCGGCAAAAAGATTGACTTAATAAAAAGACTCTTAGCCACAGATCCTGTAACAATGAAAAAATCTATGGCAGGTCTGACAATTCTCCAATGCCTTCCAAAAGGTAAAGAGATGGCAGAAGAATATTTAAAAACCCAGAATGAGAGGCGCAATCACGTAGAAGCGCAAGTACTTGAATATATTAAACAGGGAATGTACAGGGAAGCATGCTTGGCAATGGGTGCGTTTGAGGCTGAGCAAGTTTTTCCTCGCGGCCTAGGAACGAACTGGAAAAATTACAACCCAGATCGTGATGTGGATTTATTAAACTTAATTTTCAAAGATAAACCAAAAATATTGTCAGGGGTGACCGACGATAACTTGAATATTCTCAGAGTGGGCGCATCAATGATGATCCTATGGGGAGTAAACTCGGCAAAGAAATGGATGCCAACCGACTTATCCTTGAATTTGGCATTTGATAACGACACGGCCGCAAGAATGGTTTTATTTCATGCCAGATATAAATCAAATATTGCCCAATACAAAAAAAACTATGACGTTGTTAAATCAGTAGAAATTCTAACAACCTCCGACTCTTGTGATGAATGTAAAAAATTTGCTGGCAAAAGATATTCTCTCAATAATGTACCCGAATTGCCCCATGAAAAATGCACGCACAAATATGGTTGCCGCTGTATAGCTTCGCCTGTTGTCGATATTTGGTCACAATGATACAAAAGCTTGTCAATTGTATGAAGACAGGGCGGAGTGATGAAAAGAGCACCATTCCGCCCTACTACTTTGCGAACCCTATCCCCGATAAACACTTTCATTATGCCACTCCAGATATTCACGTGAGGGTCTGTCCATCCAATTTTGTGGAGGGCGCATAGGCTCACCATTATATTTGTAATAATCCCTTCCGTTTTCAAATTCTTCTCTGATTCTTCGGCTAACCTCTATTTTTAAGTCTGGCGTGATGGTCATATAGCCTTTGTCAAAAAGGGTGTGAATATCTTG
>WOZB01000242.1 GCA_011620445.1 Anaerolineaceae bacterium
TCCTCAGACGGGCAACTCAACCCCGGCTGGCTTCTCGGTCGACAATACTGTCTACATAACGGTGCGCGATTTGGCAACCCTGGGCGAATTGCTGGATACAGCCATCCGCGCCGGCGCCAACCAGATTTACGGTATCAGTTTTGATATCACCGACCGGGCTGCTGCCCTCGTTCAGGCGCGCGATCTTGCTATCAAAGATGCCCAGCAAAAGGCTGTGGACGTGGCTGAGGTAAGCGGTGTTGAACTTGGATTGGTGCAAGCCATCAACGTCAGCGACTCCAGTTTCGTACAGCCCTACAACCAATTTTATGGCATGGGCGGCGGCGGTGGAGAAGCCAAAAGTTTGGACTCTTCAGTTCCAGTCTCAGCTGGCCAAATTGTAATCACCTTTACTGCCAACCTGATCTACGCCATCAACTAAGTAAGGCACCCGTTTCCCACGGGTGTAATAAACACTCTGGAATACCCTAAGTCCCAGAGTGTTTTTTTATGTGCTAATTCAAGAGTGTGGGATGATAAAATGAGGAAAGAGAATAATTTATGAAAAGTTCTGATATAAACCCTTACGATTACCGCCAACCTGATTATCCGATTGATCCCTTTATCCTGCGGCGCTGGTCGCCGAGGGCGATGAACGGCGAGGTAATCGACAGAAAATCACTCATGACGCTCTTTGAGGCAGCCCGGTGGGCGCCATCCTCTGGAAATGCACAGAACTGGCACTACTTTTTTGCACTCAACCCCAGTTCAGAATTCGACCTCTTTTATTCTTTCCTGGATGAGGGCAATCAGGCATGGTGCCATCGGGCAGGAGCGCTAATCGTGGTGGTCGACCAGACCATCAGCGCCACTGGCAGATTAATCAACCCCCATGCTTTCAATGTGGGGCTTTCAGTTGAAAACCTCCTCCTGCAAAGCTGGGCCATGGGTCTTCTGGCACATCCCATGACTGGATTTAACGCCGAGACTGCCAAAGCCCAGCTGAATCTGCCAGAGACATGGTTGCCTTTAGCTATGATCGCAGTTGGACATTTTGGGGAAATCAGCGAGCTTTCGGAGAAAAATCAAGCCAGAGAATTCCCTAAGGGCCGAAAACCGATCTCAGAAACTGTCCACGAAGGTCCCTTGATGCCAGAGAATTGAAAGGAAAGTCATTATGTCTATCCATCCTCTTGCTGGAAAACCAGCCCCCATCGAAATACTGACAAATATTCCCCGCCTTATCTCAGACTACTACCTGATTCATCCAGATCCGGAGAATTCTTTACAGGCAGTCGCCTTTGGCACTTCCGGGCACAGGGGAACTTCGTTCAAAGGCAGCTTTAATGAAGACCATGTGTTGGCAATTTGCCAGGCCATCCACGAATACCGCAGTGCCCAGGGTATTACCGGGCCGCTGATTATGGGCATGGATACGCACGCACTTTCAGAACCAGCGCACGCCACAGCTATTGAGGTCTTTGCCGCCAACGGCGTGCAGGTGATCATCCACCAGGGCCTGAAGTACACCCCCACGCCCGTGGTCTCGCATGCTATTCTGAATTACAATGCCATGCGCAGCGAAGGCCTGGCTGACGGCGTGGTGATTTCCCCTTCCCACAACCCACCGGAGGATGGCGGTTTTAAGTATAACCCCACCAACGGCGGACCCGCGGATACAACCACAACCAAATGGATTCAGGACCGCGCCAACGAAATCATTCGAGGTAAGCTGAAAGCGGTCAAGCGGTTGCCCTATAAGCAAGCGTTAAAGTCAGAATTTGTCCATGAGGTGGATTTGACCACTCCTTATGTTGAGGATTTGGAAAACGTGGTGGATATGCAAGCGATTGCTGGTTCGGGCATCCGCATTGGGGTTGACCCACTGGGAGGCTCAGGGCTGTATTATTGGGAACCGATCGCTGAAAAATATGGTCTCAATCTTGAAGTGGTCAATAAGCGCCTGGACCAGTCTTTTGCTTTTATGCCCCTGGACTGGGACGGAAAAATCCGCATGGATTGCTCCAGCCCCTTTGCCATGGCCAATCTGGTTGCCCTCAAGGATAAATTCGATATTGCCTTTGGCAATGACGCCGATTTCGACCGTCACGGCATTGTTACTCCCAGCGTTGGTTTGGTACCCCCGAACCATTACCTGGCTGTAGCCATCTGGTACCTCTACCAACACCGGCCGGAATGGTCACCCACGGCCAAGGTAGGCAAGACCATGGTCTCGTCTTACGTCATCAACTGGGTATCCGAATTGATCAACCGCCAGCTTTACGAAGTGCCGGTAGGTTTCAAATGGTTTGTGCCTGGGCTTCTGGATGGCTCTTTGGGCTTTGGCGGCGAGGAAAGTGCCGGGGCTTCCTTCTTGCGAAAGAACGGCAATACCTGGACGACCGACAAGGATGGCATTATTCTGGACCTTTTGGCAGCAGAAATCCTGGCCGTAACCGGCAAAGAGCCCGGGCAGCATTATGCTTACCTGGA
The DNA here is from genome assembly GCA_011620445.1 of Anaerolineaceae bacterium. Taxonomy (GTDB): domain Bacteria; phylum Chloroflexota; class Anaerolineae; order Anaerolineales; family Anaerolineaceae; genus Mesolinea. The sequence continues at coordinate 2,473 of WOZB01000242.1, forward strand.
AGCAGAACTTGGCCGCACCTGGTATGCCAGGGTGGACGCGCCTACCGGCCCAAAAGAAAAAACCATCCTGGGAAACATGGACCCTGGTCTGGTAAAGGCGGATACTTTAGCTGGCGACCTGATCACCGGCAAGGCCACCACCGCGCCCGGGAATTGTGCGGCCTTCGGCGGTTTGAAAGTGAGCACGGGCTACGGCTGGTTTGCCGCGCGGCCTTCGGGGACGGAAAACGTTTACAAAATCTATGCTGAATCTCTGCGCTCTCAGGAACATTTGGAGCGCATCCAGGCGGAAGCCCGACTGATTGTGGACGAAGCGTTACAAGGATAAGATTGTGGATTCACAGCCGAAAAAGCCAACATTACACTTACTGGTTGGCTTACCATGTTCTGGCAAGAGTACTTACGCGCAAGCCATGCAGGCTGAGTTTCCATCGGTTATTCTGAATGCGGACTCGTGGGAACTGGCGCTCTTTGGGTCAATTTTTCCCAGCGAAAGGCATGAGAAAGTTCACGATCAGCTCGAAAAGCTTCTATGGGGGCTGGGGCAGGACATTCTGCGCCATGGCAGCAGCGTGGTCTTGGACTTTGGTTTTTGGGCCAGGGAAGAACGTGATTATTTCCGACAGGCTGCCGGTAAATTGGGTATTGGCTTCATGATTCATTACCTGGATACGCCACTGGATGTCATTCGGGAACGGGTGATTTCGCGGAGCGTCAGAGAAACCGAATTCAATATCAGTTATGAAGACATTTTGCGTTGGAATCGCAATTTTGAGCCACCACATCCCAGGGACCCCGACACACGGATTATCAAGTTAATTTAATGCCCAGGCGCAGGGCATCATTCTATTGGCTTAATCCCTGACATGATTTCAGCCCACGAAGTTCTACTCCTGTTTGATTCATTGGTTTCATTCAGAACCACCTATCTGCCCATCGCTGGCGTTTCGTGCACAGACAGAAAAAACAAAACGGGAAAACTTCACTTCGTTCAAGGCGCCCCTATAACAACATAAGGCGTGGTGTCTCAGTCTACGACAGCCCACGGAAATTTGCCTAAAGAAATTAGCTGATCAACTTCAGAAAATAAAACGAAATTGTAACCGCCCAAATCCAGGTGTCAAAGCGATCCAGGATACCCCCATGGCCAGGAATCATACGCCCGCTATCCTTTATACCTGCCACACGTTTGAGCATACTGATGAACACATCCCCAAAGATGGTAATCGCGCTGATCAGAAACGAGAGCATGACGCTGTGAACCACCGACATCCCGGTAAACAAACCGGTTCTGCTTAGCAGCAGACTCAAAACGATCCCGACAAAGACCCCAAAAACGATCCCCCCCAGGTAGCCTTCCCAACTTTTATTCGGGCTGAGGCGAGGGGTGATTTTGTGGCGCCCAAAGCGCCTGCCGATAAAATACGCACCCATATCCGCGAACCAGACAATAATCATGGTGATTATCAGCCACCAGTTACCCTGCGGCACGTGCGCCAAGGAAATAAAGTAGCCGCCCAGCCAACCCAGGTAAAGCGTGGACGCCAGGTGCAAGGCAAAAGTGAGGGAGGCCTGGATGTCCCCACGTTCGTAGCGCACAAGGCTGAGTATGGCTGAAGCCACAATCAAACAGACAACCATCACATCCGAATACTCAAAATTTGGAAAAATCATGCGCATGAGGACCAGCGCGGCTACCCCGCCAATAATCAGTGGTTCCGAGACATAATAACCCATCCCGCGCAAGAGGCGGCAGAGTTCAAAAGCGCCAATGAGCAGCGCGGCAAGAAAGAAAATATCAGAGAATATGCCCCCCAGGTAGGCGATGGCCAAGATCAACGGCACAAAAACCGCAGCGGAAAAAACTCTCTCTTTAAGCATTATTTAGGTGTGACGCCCCCGAAGCGCCGTTCACGGTTGGCATAATCAGCCAATACCTGGTCCAACACCTCATCGGTAAAGTCCGGCCAGAGTGTTTTGGGGAAAGCCCATTCGGAGTAAGCCGACTCCCAAGTGAGGAAGTTACTGGTGCGTTGCTCCCCGGAAGTACGCAGGATCAAGTCCGGGTCGGGCACTTCAGGATTATCCAGGTAAGCGCTGATAGTGGCATCGGTGATATCCTCGGCCTTTATTCCAGCAGCTATTATTTTACGTACTGCCCGAACAATTTCATCCCGGCCACCATAGTTGAAGCCAAGAATCACCGTCATGCTGGTGTTGTCTTTAGTCAAAGCCAACGCGTTGCGCATTTTGACCTTCAAAGTCTCTGGTACTTTTTCATCCAATTTACCAGCATGCAGCAAACGGATATTCTCAGCGTGCAGTTCAGCCACTTCATGGTCGAAGAAAAAGGCCATCATTTCCATAAGGCCATCCACTTCTGCTTGGGGCCTGTTCCAGTTTTCCGTAGAAAAGGCATAGAGGGTCAGGTATTGAATGCCTCTTGCCCGACAAGCCAAAATTACCGGCTTAAGCAGCATGAAGCCTTCGCGGTGGCCAGCCATGCGATCAAGCCCGCGAGCTTTAGCCCAGCGGCCGTTCCCATCTAAAATGATCCCCATATGCCTGGGGATCTTATTCGTGGTTTCCACTTTCGGCATCAGACTTCCATGATTTCTTTCTCTTTACGGTAACCGATCTGGTCAACCTCTTCAGTCTTTTGTTCGATAATTTTTTGCAGTTTTTCTTCGCCGGCCTCCAGTTCATCCTCGGAGATCAGTTTTTCTTTTTCGTAATCGCGCATGTCCTTGAGGATGTCGCGGCGAATATTTCTCAGAGCCACCTTACACTCTTCCAAGCGCCCATTTACCAGTTTTACCAGGTCACGGCGGCGCTCTTCTGTAAGTGGGGGCAGGTTCAGGCGGATTTGTTTGCCGTCATTGTTGGGGGTCAGACCTAATTCTGATGCTTGAATAGCACGTTCGATGGCCTTCAGCGAGGAAGCGTCAAAAGGCTTGATGAGCAGCTGCCTGGCTTCAGGAACACTGATATTGGCCAGTTGGATCAGTGGCAGATTAGACCCATAGTATTCTACCTGTAGTTTTTCAATCAAAGCTGGGCTGGCCCTGCCAGTGCGAATGGACATCAGGTCTGAACTCAGGTTGTCGAGGGCCGCATCCATACGGTCCGCGGCTGAGTCAAGTAAGTCTTTAATCATGAGAGCCTCCCATCGCAGAATAATCGATGGCTAAGGATACCTTAAAACAGGCATTTAATACAGAGCCCGTCGGCGCGCCAACGAGGAAATCATCCGCTGGGGCTGTTGGAGTTTTGCCACAATCTCAATTATTCGGGTATCATTTTTAGAATGGCTCCAATGGAGCCCCCTGGAGAAACATTGAAGCTTAAGCGCTTGCTCTTTATATTTATTGGTCTCATGCTTAGTGGTTGTGCATTGTCGCCCACTATCAAACAACCTGCCACCTATACGCCGGACCCGCTTCGCCAGGCTGAGCCTGGCGCGCCCACTTCCAACCCCTTTTTCACCAAAACGGCTACACTTTATGCCTCCACACCCATCTCCATCATCCCGGATATCACCAAAACCATCGGTGCAGAATCTTTTACCTCAACACCGGTTCTCACATCTACCCCAGTACCTCACACACCAAGACCCACACCGAATGATGGTTCGCTGCTGCATGAAGATTTCTCGGATGAGCTCAGCGGTTGGGACCGAAACACCGGCAGTGAAAGCACAGCGGATTACGCAGACGGCCAATACCGTATTTTTGTGGCTAACCCCAACCGGGAGATATGGGCTAATCCGGGCAAATGGTTCCCGGATGGCATCAAAATTGACGTGGATGTGAAGTACGGCAAGGGGCCAATCCACAGCGACTATGGGGTCATTTGCGGTTATGTGGATCCAAATAATTTCTTTGCCCTGACGATTGGCCCCGACGGTTGGGTAGAAATCTTCAAACGCCTGAATGGGGAACGCAGCACCCTCTATTCCGAGATCAAGAACCCTAATATCAAGGAAAAGGGCAACCATTTGACCGCCATTTGCGGAGCCCAAACCCTGACTCTCTTCGTCAACGACACTCAAATTGCCCAGGTGAGCGACCCTTACCTCCCTGGCGGCGATGTAGGCTTGATAGCAGGCAGCTTTGAGGATACCAAAGTTGAATTCTACTTTGACAACCTGGTGGTCATGCCCCTGGGTCAATAATTTTAG
>WOZB01000045.1:0-2533 GCA_011620445.1 Anaerolineaceae bacterium
GGCCTTCATCTTGCTCGCTTTTGCGCTGACAATCTTCGGCATCTGGCAGGAACGCAGCCGTTTTCATTCAGCCCTTATCCTGGCCTGGGCTTTGCCGCTCAGCGTTTCGGTGTTCTTCTTCACACACTTCAAGTACCAATATTGGTTACCTGTCGCGCTGCCTCTTTATTCCAGCTTTGCCTTGCTCCTACCAGATAAACTGGAGACCTCCCCATTGAAGCGCAGTTTGCCATTTGTTGTCCGAGTGGGATTAATCGTACTCGTCTTCATCCAGGGGGGTTTGTTCCTCAAAACCGATGGCACAATTATCAATAAGCGGTTTACTGCCCTGAATGCGAACGCCGCCATTGCCTTTTATAATGAAAGTATGCTGCGCCTCGACCGCCTCAAAGATAAACCGCAGAAGGTTTACTACGACTATCGTCTCTACTTTCCTTCAAACAAGAATTGGTCAGCAGGTACAAATTATGATTTGCTGGATTATGAGTACATTGAGGAGAATGACTTTACCATCCTGATGCTATCCACCCAACGCATCGCGGATTATTTGAATCCGAATGTTGTTGGTGTGAACCCTGACAAATTTGCAGAAAACCAGCGCTTCTATCGCGATGCTAAAGAAGGCGAGATCAGTGGCTACCATTTGTTATATAGCGGCCAGAAAGCGCTTCTCTTCATAAGTCAGGAAGTCTGCCTGGCCGATTTTCCTGAGGAATCATGCATTCATTGAGACAATCAAAAACCACGGCCACCCTCGATACAAATACAAACTTCTGGGCGCGTTATGGTTGGCTGGTGATGTTCATCGCTACATTGGTCGGACTGTATTTGCGGAATACGCAACGCGGTTTTGAGACCTATGACATGATTTACGATTTCACCCCATGGTATAAACACTTGCGAGACAATGGGGGCTTTGCGGGTATTGCAACAATAAAGTCTGATTACCCGGTCACTTATTTGTATATCCTGGCGTTTTTATCTTACCTTCCTGCTTCTGCGATTGCCAAGATTAAGACAGTAACCGCCTTATTTGAGATCTTTGCAGGGATCATTATCTATTATTATGTCAAAAACCTTTTTCCAAAGCCCGAAAAACGTCACCTCGCCGTACTTGCCTACTTATGCTTCTATTTTTTGCCCTCAGTCATCCTAAACGGCGCAGTTTGGGGCCAGGTTGATATTATTTACACTTGCTTTTTACTAATCTGCCTTTACTTCCTGGCCACGGAGAAATTCACCTTGGCCTTCGTTGCCTACGGCTTTGCCTTTGCGTTCAAGCTTCAGGCTATTTTCTTTTTGCCATTTCTGGGCATGCATTTTTTGAAGACACGTAAATACAGTCTTACCCAATTCTTGTGGATACCCCTGATTCTCGTCCTAACTTCTCTGCCTGCAATTTTCTTTGGCCGCCCAGCAAAAGAGGTTTTTGGGGTTTATCTTGGTCAAATTGGGTCATATCCCCGTACAGTCTTCAATTTTGGTAACATTTACAACTTTTTTCCGGATAATTACGCGCTTTATGCCATACCGGGCGTCATCCTGACGCTTCTATTACTTTTCGTCGGCTTATTCTTTATTCTCCGCAATCGCAAACTCGTATTGAACCCCTTAAATCTGCCGGATTTTGCATTGCTTTCGATTCTTATATGTGCCAGTTTCTTACCAGGAATGCACGAACGCTATATGTTTGCTGCCGTCGTTATCGCTGTTCTCTACTTATTTGCCCATCCCCGCCAGTTCTATATTCCCTTAATACTCTGGCTCATCGAGCCCAACGCTTACTTAATCGTACTTTGGGGTATCCGACCACCAATCGACTATCGGATTTCTGCACTCTTGCTCTTGTTGGCAATCGGCTTAATCATTTTTAATTTACACAAATCAAGACCTCTCATCGCGGTCAATTAAGTAATTCATCCAGGCTCTTATTAGGCAGATCAGCATATCACTTTCTATTCAATCCGCTCAATCAAAAAGATCCTTTTAGAGGCTTTACTGCTTGTACATAGCCTCATTGGCTTTCCATTTTCCTCGAGAATACACGCAAAACGCCTGAGAGGTGTGTTAAATTGCAAGCTAAAATCGTCCCCAACCTGTGGTTTAAAGATAGGGCTGAAGAAGCAATGTATTACTACTGCTCCATATTTCCCGATTCTAGAATAATCACCGTTTACTACCACCCAGAAGAATCTCTTGACAAACACTTCAAAGGCATGAAAGGCAAGGTGCTGGCGGGTATATTTGAATTCGCCAGGTAAAGACTTAGCTGCCTGGACGGCGGCGACCCGGGGTTCCAGCTTAATCCGGCTATTTCTCTGATGGTATTCTGCCGTTACCAAGAAGAGATTGATCATTACTGGTCCAAACTTTCGGCCATTCCAGAGCAGTACAATGTGGCTGGGTTCAGGATAAGTTCGGCCTGAGTTGGCAGATAATCCCAGAAAATATGTCAGAGCTGATTAAGACCCCAGCACAAATACAGGCTATGATGAAGATGAAAAAGATCATCATCGCTGACCTGGTAAATGCT
>WOZB01000045.1:2633-6651 GCA_011620445.1 Anaerolineaceae bacterium
AATACAGGCTATGATGAAGATGAAAAAGATCATCATCGCTGACCTGGTAAATGCTGGTTAAGACTGGAAGATTATCTCTACATTGCCAAAAAATGCCTTGTGAATTAATTTCAGAAATTAATCTGAGTATCTCTTAATCTCTCAAGGCATTTAGTATCGGTCATGTCCATACGAAGCGGGCAAACCGAAATGTACCCCTGCATTAAAGCCTCGTATTCATTGCCGGCTTCTGCGCAGCCGGTCGGCATTTCCCCTGTGATCCAGTAACAAGTCTCACCCTGCTCGTCGATGTCCTTTTGCACGCGGTCGGCATAGATGCGCACGCCGCCATGGGTAAATCGCACCCCCGCAAAATCGGCTTGCGGCTTAAAAGGCAAATTGATATTCCAAATATGGCCGTGGCTGTTTTCTGATTTAAACCCCAGTAATTGGCCGATTACTTTGACCGCCAACTCAGCTGCGGCATGCAAAGCCAGGCGATCGTCATCGGTTTGACGGCTTTCGTACGAAACTGCGTAACCAGGCAAACCAGCCAGGGCAGCCTCCATGGCTGCGGTGACAGTGCCGGAATAAGTGACGTCCATGCCAATATTATTGTGCGGATTGATCCCGGAGACCACAAAATCAAATTCCGCATCCAATGCGCCCATCAATGCCAGGGAGACACAATCAGAAGGAGCCCCGTCACAGGCAAAGGCACGCATACCGTCTACCAGATCGACTGGCTTGATGTGCATCGGTCGGGTAAGTGTCTTGACGTGCCCGCAAGCGGACCAGTTTTTATCCGGTGCGCAAACCGTCACTTCATAGCCCGCGTCCTGCAAGGCAGTTGCGATTGCTTCCAACCCAGGGGCAAAAACACCATCATCATTGGTTACCAGTGTTCTTTTCATTTTCACCTATTCAATTTAATGGCGTTTGCGTTTTTTCTTACCCTCAGGGGTTGATCGAGATTGCCCTGTTTCCTGAGACGGGAGCGTACCGTTTGTTTCTGGCAGTACATCATCAGCTCTGCCTGCTTGCGTTTTCGAATTGGCTTCAGGCATTACTGGACGGTAGCGGAAGATAGTGCCGATTACTCTTTGGCGGACTTCCGAGAGTAACTCCGAGAACATGGTGCTGGCTTTTTGCTTGTACTTCGTCAGCGGATCTTGCTGGGCGTAGGATTCCATTGAGATGGACACCCGCAGGGCTTCCATTTTGGTCAGGTATTCCACCCAGGAATCCGTAATGGTTTCCAGTAAAAGCTGGCGATAGATGCGGTTTTGGGCTTTGCCGCCCAGCACGGGGATGACCTTCTCTTTTACGTCAGGGTTGATATCGCCCAAAAGTGTATCGGCAACTTGGGCAAACCCTTCCGCCCCCAAGCTTTCTTTAAGCAGCGCCTGGGTGTCTTCAGGGGTTTGGATGAGCGTAAAGTTATTGGCGCGAATGTGCTCCCACTCGGCATTACCGAAGACAGTTACAAATTTCTCTTCAGCAAGGTAGAGATGCGCCAAAATTTGCTCAGTAAAAATGCTGGGTGTTTTTCGGTCAATGGTTTTCGCCATCGAAAAAAGGTAATTCAGCCGGTCGCTAGCCTTGATCACCCGCTTGTGTGAACGTGGGTCGAAAGTCACCTTTGCTCCCTGGGTGGTCAATTGCAATGCTCTTAAGCGGGAAGGTTCATCTGAAACGGCAGCTTCCAACAAGGCCTTGTTGGACTCTAAATCACGCTCAACTTCGCCATCAGCACCAAACAGGCGTTCCACCCTCTTTTGCAGGGTGCCGCGTACTTGCTCGAGGATGCTTGTTTTTACTTCCGCCCAGGGCTTGATAGCCAAATCAGTAGCTTTGATAGGCCAGTCTTCATTAAAACGGCGTTCCAAAGTAAGCAAGGCCCTTCTAACCAGTTGCAGCGTTAGCCCGGCCTTCAAAGTTTCACGCAAGGCGGGTTTCATCGCCATTGGGTTCGCGAAGAGTTCTTTTTGCTGGGCACCACTCAACCGCACTGGGGTCTGCACAATGGCTGTCAGTTCAGCCTGCAGGTCATGCGGCTGCTCAGGGTCGAAAGTCTCCAGGTAAGCATCCAGCGAATCGCCGCGTTCGGCCATCTGGGTCTTGAGAGTCTGGTCGCCTTTATCAAGCAGTTCCGTTACGCTGCGCTCGAGATAGGCATTTTCTGCATCCACAGCTTGGCGGCTCATCTGCAGCAATTTTTCTTTTAAGGCTTCGCTGCTTACGGGCTGCCCCAGGGCATTCATCGCCAATTTTTGGGTGAAAGACGGGTACTCCACCCAAGGGGTAGAAATGGGCGGTTGCACGTCTTCAAGGTAAGCCAGTAACTTCCAGAGATCGTCCTTGTCCGCAAACGCGTTTTCCACGCGTGCTTTAAGCTCGGTCTCCAGCATCTGGTTGACGTCTTCATGCAGGTCGTCTTTTTTGAAGATCTTATCCCGCTGCTCATAGATGCGATTGCGCTGCGAGTTGAGCACATCATCGTATTCCAGCAGGTGCTTGCGCACATCAAAGTTGGCACCTTCCACACGGGTTTGCGACTGCTCTACCATCCTGCTAATCATGCCCAGTTCTATCGGCACATTTTCATCAATTTTGAAACGGCTGAGCAAACCCTCCATGTTTGATCCGCCGAATAGCCTCATCAGATCATCATCGAGTGCAAGGTAGAAACGCGAAGAACCCGGATCGCCCTGGCGGGCAGCTCGGCCGCGCAACTGATTATCAATGCGGCGGGCTTCGTGCCTCTCAGAGCCGATAACGTGCAGACCACCCAACGCGCGTACGCGGTCCATATTCTGCATGTACGCCAGGAAGCCATCCACATCTGCCTGTTCTTCTTCGTCAAGATCTTGCGGCAGGCTCTTTACCGTCTCCCGGCGCTGTTGCATGGTCATGTTATAGGGGTCTGCCTGGCTGTGAGAAGCGATAATTTGGTTAAGCCTGGAAAGTTTATCCTCCGGTATTTCGCCTCCAAGCTTGATATCCACACCTCGGCCGGCCATGTTGGTAGCAATAGTGACGGCCCCAAATGCCCCAGCACCGGCGATAATCAAGCTTTCTTCGGTATGTTTTCTGGCATTAAGTACCTTATGCGGAATGCCACCTTCGAAGATCGGCTTCAGCCGCTCCCATGCAGATTCATCCAGCTTGAGAGCATTCAAAAGCATGGCCTTGTTACTCTCATCGCCCGGGTCAAGGCTGGTCAAGCCAAGCTGTGTACCCAAACGCCGCATTTCAGGGACGCGCAGGTCTTCAAGGGGCTGCCTGATCAAATCCAATTCAGCCGCGGCGGAATAATCCTCCTCGTCCTTGCCTTTCGAACGCAGCCAGGCCTGACGCAGCAGGATGGTCTGCATCAATCGGCGCACATTCTCCGCGTTCAAGCGTCCGGAGAGTTTCTCTGAGTTTTCAACCGAAGTACTGCCCACCAATTGCGGCCGACCAATGGCATAGAATTGGGCAATTTCACGGACAATCGCGCGCAGTTTGCCTTCCCCGTTGCGATAGATCACATCAGGGTAGTCTTTGCGTTTGAAGTAGATTGGCTTCTTTGAGCTATCACTGGTGTTGTAATAGTAAGTGTATTTATAACCTTCGGAATCCTTGTCCTCAGCTGCTGCCAGGCCAGAATCTGCTCGCATGGCACGGTATTCCAGATTGGTGGGGATAGGCAGAACTTCCAGCTTGTAGATGCGGAAGAACTCTTCTTGTTCGGTTTCAGCCGTACCAGTCATGCCAGCCAGTTTTTCATACATGCGGAAGTAGTTCTGGATGGTAATGGTAGCTTCAGTGACGTTTTCTGGCTGTACCTTCACGCCTTCCTTGGCTTCAATAGCTTGATGCAATCCATCGGACCAGCGCCTGCCGGGCATCATGCGGCCGGTAAACTCGTCCACGATGATCACCTCACCTCCCTGCACGATGTAATCCTTATTGCGGAAGAAGAGGTATTGTGCGCGCAGTGCCTGCTCCAGAAAACCGAACAAACGGGCTTGTTCCGGGGTTACGTCCTCAGGAC
>WOZB01000192.1 GCA_011620445.1 Anaerolineaceae bacterium
TATGCCCTCAAGCACGGCCTTAAATTGACGGATGGCCGTGGTTTTTACACCCAGGGTGGTGACCAGTTTGTGCGCCTGCCTTTCTGCGCGCTCGAGGATGAGCAAATTGAAACCGGGATTGCCCGGTTAGCGGAAACGCTGAAAACTTACCCTGGCTAAAAGAAAACGATGACCCGAGAATTTGCTGAACGGCAAAGCCAGATTGAAGCCTACATCCGGTCCCACCGGGAAGAGATGCTGCAAGCTCTGCGGGATGCAGTGGAAATCAAGAGCCCAAGCGTTTATGCGGAAGGCACCAACGCCGCGATTGCGTTTTTTCACTCGCTGGTGCCCGAACTTGACGCCAAGGTCACACGCCTTTCTGGAGGAACCTATGGCGACCACTTGCTGCTTGAATCGAAAAATTGCTCAAGTCCCTGTATTTTCTTTGTTGGTCATGTGGATACCGTCTTTCCGGTCGGTACGGAGTGGCCTTTCAGCATAGAAGGGTCAAACGCTTACGGCCCTGGCGTGATTGACATGAAAAGCGGCGTGATTACGCTGCTTTACGGCCTCAAAGCCTTGCAGGCCACCGGTGGCATTCCTTTTTCCTATAAAGTACTCTTGAATACGGATGAAGAAATGGGCTCGCCCAGTTCCAAGAACTACCTGCCTGAATTGGCCAAAGGGGTGGATTACGCCTTTATTTTTGAACCCGCGCAGCCCGATGGCAGGGTGATCAACACCCGCAAGGGCATAGGCAAATTTGATGTCTACGTCACAGGCAAAGCTGCCCATGCCGGCAAATCACCGGAAACGGGTATCAACGCGGTGCTGGAAATGGCGCACCAGATTATCAATGCTGAGAACCTGGCCAGGAAAGAAATGCTGACCACGATGAACGCCGGTTTTGTGGAAGGCGGTCAATCCGCTTTTATCGTGGCACCCTCCGCCCATGCGGAAATTGAGAGCCGCATTGTCATCCCCGAAGAACAAAAGCGTGTTGAAGCCGGAATGGCTGCCCTGGCCGATAAAACACACGTGCCGGGCACTACGGTGCGGGTAACTGGCGGCTTCCATCGCCCACCTTTGGTGCGCAGGCCGGGCTCGGAGTTGCTGGAGGCAGCAGTACTTAAGGCTGCTGAGTTGATGGGTCTGAAGATTGAATTTTCGATGAGCGGAGCGGCTTCGGATGGCAACAACCTCTCAGGCTATGGCATCCCCGTAATTGATGGAATGGGGCCGGTTGGCGGCCGTGAGCACAGCCACGATGAATACCTGGAGCTTGAAACACTTTATGAGCGCACCGAGCTTTTAGCGCTCTCGTTGCTGGCACTGGTGGAAAGATAAGTAGGAGATCTCCGTGCCCAATTCTGATGAAAAAAACTGCTCCGCAAACCAACCTATTGGGGTTTTTGATGCCGGCCCGGGTGGGCTGGCAGTCGTCAAGTATTTGATGGCGTTATTGCCGTCAGAAAACGTGCTTTACTTGGGGGATACTGCCAGGCAACCCTATGGCCCCCAGCCAACCGAAATAGTTCGCAGCAACACCCTTGAATGCTGCACATGGATGGCTGCGCAAGGGGTAAAGGCTATCCTGATTGGCTGTAACACGGCCTCGGTGGCGGCTTTGGAGGCTGTCAGGGAAAAAATTAGGCATATTCCGGTATTGGGCATGATCGAACCCGGCGTGCGGGCGAGTTTGAGGGAACCTGGTTCCCAAAAGATAGGTGTTTGGGGAACCGAGCTGACCGTGAATTCGCATGCCTACAAGAACAAGCTTGCAACACTTACCCCCCAAGCGCAGGTTATAGAATCTGTGCCGGTCACCCTGCTGCGGCTGGCAGAAAAAGGGCAAATACAAGACAAGGCCCGGATCAAAGCGCTGGTTGAGGAATACCTGAAGCCATTTGAGGGCTTTGACATGGATTCGTTGATTTTTGGCTGCACCGACCTTACCTGCGTGAGGCAGGAAACAGCAGAAGCCTTAGGCGACAAAGTAACCATCATTGACCCGGCAGAAGAGGTTGTGGTCGAAATCAGGGACTGGTTGAGCGCCCGTGATTGCCTGAACCAGCAGCTGGCTGCTGAGCGTAACTACAGAATTTGCATCAGTGGAAGCGATACTAAGAATTTTTCATCCTTTACACGTGAATTTTTAGGGATAGAATCAATTTCAGTTGAACAGGTGGAAACGAATTAACGAGAACCGAAACCTGCAGAGGGAGGATCAATGTTTATGGAATCAAAATTAAAAGTCGATTCCCTTCAACAAAGGGTCTATCAGCGTTTAAAGAACAATATTCTCACCAATAAGTATTCGCCAGGAATGCAAATGAATATCGATCAATTGGCCAGTGATCTTGGTGTAAGCCAGACCCCGGTACGCGAAGCCCTGGCGATGCTCAAGCACGATGGCCTGGTGGTTACTGATTACTACAAAACGCCGATTGTCTCGATGATCGAAGAGGATGATGTTTGCGAACTATATGAGGTGCGCAAGCTTCTGGAAGGTTACGCCATTGAAAAGGTGGGACCGACTTTGACTGAAGAGGATCATCAAGATCTTCGTGCCATTTTAGCCTTGCCGGATAAGTTGGCAGGCACAGATGAATTGCAGGAGACTCTTGCCCAGGCAGATGTTCAGTTCCATGGATATCTGGCAGCCAAAGTGAATAACAGCACTTATTTTCGGATTTTTCAATCGGTGGATGATATGTCTTTGCGCATTCGTACGCTTGTGCTCGCACAGACCGCCCGCAATGTGCGCATCGTAACCGACGAGCATTTCGCCATCCTGGATGCTCTGGAGCAAAAAGACATCAAGAAGGCAGTAAAGCTGCTTAACAAGCATCTGGATAACGCCTGTGCCCGCACTTTGAAGGCGATAAGCCAGCAAGCCAAATAGAATTAAAAGACCGCGAGGTTTTTTTTATTTCCTGATCAATCCCAGGTAGTATTGCGAATGATCACTGGGGTGGAACATAGAATTGAGCGAAAACCATGATTCCTGGTGGGAGAGCTTGAATTACCAGCCCGCAGAGTAAAAACTGAGGTAATCATCCAAATTTGCCCGCCAGTAGGCTGCATCGTGCGCTCCTGGGCCTAGATGCCAAAAATGGTTGATGTGATCGTTGTTGAGTACTTCGTCCATTTTGGTATTGGACCACAAATAGTAATCGTTGACGCCGGCGTCCAACCAGATGAGCGGGCGGTTTTCGGCCCTCACGGTGAGCATCTTCTGTGAAAAAGCCACCATATCATCCAGTTGCGCCGCGTTGCTATGTAAGCCCAGCTTGCTGAAATCCTCCGGGTAAACCGTGGCTGTGCGCAGAGTCCAAATAGCACCGTAAGACAAACCTCCAAGCGCTCGATAATCAGCACTGGCCTTGGCTCTGTAATGGTCGTCCACGTAAGTTACAAGGGTTTTGGCGATCGCTTCGCTGATTGCTAAAAAATCGCCCTGTAAATTGTAAATTCTGGGGGTAACCACCAGGAATGGCGGCATACCCTCAGCAATTTTACGGTTCATCACATCCGCCAAACCGAAACCGGGCCACATATTTTCATCGCCACCAGGCCCGGAACCATGTAGCAGAATTAACAAGGGGTATCGGGTTTTCGAGTCAAAATCATAGCAAGGAGGCAGGTAAATCTGGAAAGGTGTTTCAGCATCGAGGCCCTTGGCAGGCAATGCATCAGCTTGCCATGCGCCTTTTTTTTCTGTGCAGATAGGGCTCGGTGTAGTTTTGGACAGCCTGGGGGTGGGCTCTTGGGTCGGTGGGCGCAGCATAGGGGAGGGGGCTGGTGTGTTCAGCACGGCCTGGGTGACCTGTTGGGAAGAGCTGCTTGTTTTGAGTTGGAATGCTTGGCAGCCGGAAATTAACATAAGTGCCAGAAGAACGGCCAGCAGTTTCGCCATAGCGGCATGTTTTTGCATGCTGACATTATATAACCAAGCCCGTGATGAGGGCGTAAACCAAACCATCAGAGGATCCTGCAGCTACTCAGTGGTCGTTGTTGCGGAAAAAACACGCATCGTTCAATAATCCCACCAGTGGTTTAGAATATAGAGAGATGGAAAATTAAACCTCCAAGGCGTGCCCGGTTTGTTTACTGAGGATGACAAGGCTGCCTTGATGGAGGCCTGTTAGTTTGGGGTGATAATACTGAACCTTGGTGAACATAAGCATAATAAAGGAAGAATCCTGATGCCGCTGACAATCATACGAAATGACCTCACTGAAATGGAAACCGATGCCATTGTCAACGCTGCCAACGCGCAGCTGGTGGAAGGCGGCGGGGTCTGCGGGGCAGTTTTTGCCAAAGCAGGCAGTGAGCAGATGACCAAAGCCTGCAAGAAAATCGGATCCTGCCCGGTAGGAGGAGCGGTGATCACCCCGGGATTCAAGCTAAAGGCAAAATATGTCATTCATGCCGTTGGCCCGGTGTGGCAGGGGGGAAATCAGCATGAAGAGGAACTGTTGCGCCTGGCCTACCTGAACAGCCTTGAACTGGCACACAGCCATAAGCTGAAGAGCATTGCATTTCCGTTGATTTCCGCCGGTATTTACCATTATCCGAGGGAGCAAGCCCTGGCGGTAGCGCTGGATGAAATCCAGCGTTACCTGATGCGCCATGAAATGGATGTAACCATGGTGCTTTATGGCCACTCCACGGCTGAGTTGGGCTACAGGCTGCAAAAAGACCTGAAAAGCTATATTGATGACCACTATGTCGAAGAGCATTACTACCGGCGCTTAAATACGGAAATGATGCAGGCTCTGCCTGCCCTGAAACAAGCTCAATATGAATACCAGGAAAACTTGTCGATTACGTTTCCTGAGGAAGAAACTTTTTCGCAGGCATTGTTGAAGCTAATTGATGCCAAGGGAATGACGGATGTAGCTGCCTACAAACGTTCAAATATTGACCGCAAGTTATTCAGCAAGATCCGCTCTAATAAAACTTACAACCCGACCAAGAGGACGGTGTTGGCTTTCACGGTCGGATTGCAGCTTTCGTTAGAAGAAGCTCAAGACCTGCTTGCCAGGGCGGGCTATGCCTTCAGCCCCTGCCACAAGCGCGACCTAGTGGTGATGTGGTTTTTGGAAAACAGGACGTATGACATCAACCAGGTAAACGCCGCCCTGTTTGATTACGACCAGGAGCTGCTGGGGGCGTAAAAATGTCGCCTGCGGGGCGACCACAAGCACTTTTGTAAGCTGTACACTAGACCTCAGATCCATAAAGGAGGTCTTCATGAACAAAACAGAATTAGTTTTTATCCTCGACCGCAGCGGATCGATGGGCGGCCTGGAGACAGATACCATCGGGGGTTTCAACAGCACGCTCGAGGCACAGCGCAAGCTGGAAGGGGAAACCAGGGTCTCCACCATCCTTTTCGACAATCAATTTGAGGAATTGCACGACCGCATCGATCTCAACGATATCCAGCCGCTTAGCTCAGAGCAATATTTTGTGCGCGGCAGTACAGCCCTCTACGATGCAGTAGCCATGGGAATCCGCAAGATTGCAAACGCCCAGGCAGTAATTAAGGCAGAAGCCCGCGCAGACAAGGTGATCGTGGTCATTATTACGGATGGCTACGAGAACAGTTCCCGGGAGACCAACGCGGCCATGTTGAAGAAAATGATTGAAGCCAGCCGCGCCAAAGGCTGGGAATTCATCTTCATGGGGGCCAATATTGATGCCTGCCTGGCTGCCGGGGAGATAGGCATTGCAGCTGCAAACGCATCGAATTTTAAGGCAGATGGTCGGGGGGTCAAGGTTCAGTTCCAGTGCATGAGTGAGGCCGTGATGAGCTTGCGGTCAAGCGAACCCTTGCCGATCAATTGGCAGAGCCGCGCTGAAGAAGATAAAAAACAGCGCAGCAAGTAAATGGCAGTAAGTAATTGATGGGGGGTCAGAGTGCGCAGGGGGCGCACTCTGTTTTTATATTTCTTCCGGATTTGGGGAAGATTTGTAGAAGCTTCGAGCAGAATATCAAAGCTAAAGCGGGGTCGATTGAAAGAAAATAAGAATCTGTCCGGGATGGAATATTGATCTGGCAAAAAGTGTTTTGACCCTTGACTTTTCTTCTGGCGCGCCTATAATAATCATTTGTCCTCCGAAAGTAGGAGTGACGACCGGCACTTTAAGAACTGAAAGACCCATAATGAGAACCAATTTAAAAGCAATTTGAAATTGGTTTCTTTTTTGCCCTTGACATGAAGGTAAGTTTGTTATAAACTTATTTTTCCAAGGCAAGACGTGAGTATTTAGCCATAATCAGCTAGGAACTTTACAAGCGAATAACTTGGGTCGGAGAGTATTCCGATACTGAGCAAAAGAGCCAGACCGGCGGTGAGAATTGCGCCGGTACTTTAGTCTGAAAAACAAGAGAAAGACCCTTGACAGACCTGGACGACTTAGTTTAGAATCGGGCTTCTTGAAGTCAGAACCTTAACAACTGAAAAGTGATAAGAATGCAATACAAAAGGTAAGAAACATGCAAGCCTCGTTAATGATCTTTTCCGTGAAACGAAACACCGTAAGGTGATAAATTTTAGCGGAGAGTTTGATCCTGGCTCAGGATGAA
>WOZB01000077.1 GCA_011620445.1 Anaerolineaceae bacterium
GGGTAATGTGTTTCTGTTTAATGCGGCCGACATAGCAGCGTGGACAGGTTTCGGGGTTTACTGGCAGACTTTTCTTCATTCCGAAGGATTATAAACTATTTTAATGTGAAACAAACCCGCAGTAAAAGGCGAAATTACTGGGCAGAACTTTCCAGGATATCAGGTATCGTAACCAGACGGAATTGGTCTAAGGGCCAATAAACCAGCAAAGCTTGCCCCACAACCCAATCCATATCAACAAAACCCCAGGTCGAAGAATCCGAAGAATCGTTGCGGTTATCCCCCAGGACGAAAAGTTTGCCTTCAGGAACATCCCAGGTATTCACCCGGCGGGATTCTTCCAGAATGTAGGGCTCATCGAGGATGATGCCGTTGACCTTAACGACCCCATTGGATATCACAACATGGTCACCCGGAATACCAATGACGCGTTTTATATAGTCTTCTTCAATATTTCCCTGGAAGTGGAAAACAACGATATCACCACGGGAATAATTGTCATTGCGATATGCCAGCTTATTTACGACTAAGAGATTGCCTGGTTTAAGCGTGGGCAGCATGCTGATGTTTTCTACGCGAACACGCTGAGTGATGTAATTGATGCCAAAAAAAAGCACGATTGCCAGAATCAAGGTCTCTATTAGATCAAGAGTGGCACTCTTTACCTTTTTTTTATTGAGTTTGTTCCCGTCGGTTAGCGGCTGAGTTTCAACCTGTGTAGTATATTCTTCCATTTATTAGTTCACCAAGTACGGAATGATACCACTTTCGGATCCATGATCGTGGCTGGCCTAATGTTTTTTGAGCACTAATTGGATTGGAGTACCGACGAAGGGGTATTCACTGCGCAATTGATTCTCAAGGAATCGCATGTAGGTGAAATGGCCAAGCGCAGGGTCGTTGCAGAAAAGTAAGAATGTCGGTGGGTCAATTTTGACCTGGGTGCCATAATATATTCGGAAGGGATGGCCTGTTGTGGAGGGTGGGGTGTGTATGTCCTGGGCGTGGGTAAGCACTTTATTAATCTGAGAAGTGCTTAGCTTGACCTGGCGTTCCTGCCAGACCTTAAATGCCAATGGAATAACCTGATGCACTCGCTGCCCGGTTTGTGCGGAAATGAAAAGTACGGGAACATACGGCAGGAAATTGAGCGACTGCCTTACATTGGCTTCAAACTCAATGGCAGTCTTCTCATCTTTTTCAACAGCATCCCATTTATTGACAATGAGGATGACGCTTTTCTTAGCTTCCTGGATGAAACCGGCGATGTGTTCATCCTGAGCGGTAATACCGGTAGTGGCATCAATAACGAGAAGCGCAACATTGCAGCGTTCGATTGCCTGCATGGCTCGCAGCACGCTGTATTTTTCGACACCGGGAATGATGGACCCGCGTTTGCGGATGCCGGCTGTGTCGATAAGGGTGACCGTGTGACCTTCATACGTAATTTCAGTATCGATAGCATCGCGGGTGGTACCGGCGATTGGGCTTACAATAGCGCGTTCTTCTTTCGCCAGCTTATTCAGCAGGCTGGATTTTCCGGCGTTAGGCTTGCCAACGATGGCAATTTTAATTGTATCGGGGGCTTCCTCTTCCTCAGTTTGTTCAGGGAAAAGGGCAATAACGGCATCCAGTAAGTCCCCTGTACCGGTACCGTGGTATGCAGAAATCGGGTAAGGGTCGCCCAAACCAAAACTGAAAAACTCGTTGGCATTCAAGGCCAATTTCTGGTTATCAGTTTTGTTAACTGCCAAAACGATAGGGGGTGTAGCGACGCCATCTTTCTTGGTCTGGCGTTTACGCAGAATTGTCAGAATTTCTCGGTCAGCCTGAGTAATTCCATCCTGAACGTCAACCACAAAAATGATCACATCAGCTTCTTCGATGGCAATTTCAGCCTGGGCACGAATTTCTTCAACAAAATCCTTGGATCCGACCGAAAGAACCTCCTGATTGGCGCGTTTGGGAGGGTCAATACCGCCGGTATCGACCACAAAAAAGTCTTTACCAGACCAATTACCTTCCGCAACCAAACGGTCACGGGTAGTGCCGGGAGTCTCGTCAATTATGGCCAGGCGCTGCCCAACCAGGCGGTTAAAGAGCGTGCTTTTACCAACATTCGGTCTTCCGACCAAAACAATCACAGGTTTTTTCATATGGTTTCTATCTTGATATCACGACTTCCAACAAAGCTGGCAGTGTGGATTCGAATTTAATTTTATCGTTCGGCAAGCGAACTTGGGGAGCGAGTTGATAAGTACCGGCAGTCTTCCCTTCAAGGTCAACAGTTACTATCAGGTCGCGTGCGCTCAGTGTATTGAGGATGTAGATGGGGCCTGAAATATAGGCATTGACTGTTTGAGGAGAGATTACAGCTTTCAAATCGGGAGCCAGATTCTCAATAGTGACGGTCAGGTTGGCCATCTGACGCGAGCTTTCCACAGGTGCAAGGCTGACTTGCACCGAAACTGTCTGCTCGCCGACTAACTGAATGCCCTGAGGTAAATTTAGTGTTGCGGTCGAGGCGAATGACAGGCTGGCACCGTTCAAATCTATCGGTACGGTTTCAATAAACGAGGGCATATTCTCGGCTACTTGAGGATCGGTTGCATAGATGGTGATGTTTGGAGGGTCCGCGACGATGCCAGTCAGGTAAAAATCAGGGGCAATCTGCCCGGTCGTAACAATTTTTACGAAGACATTCCGGTAGCCGCCCAACTGTTTTACAGGCAGATGGACTGTAACCCTGTTTGGCTCCAAACTGACCCCTGTAACTTCGACCCCGCGGTTATCAAGCGCATGTAATGTAATGGTGCGGGTGAGGTTGCTGCTGAGATTGGAGATATCCAGCAACGCAACCAGTTGGGTCACCTTTTGCACCTGGGATACTGGGCCTGAAATTTTAGCCTGGGTCTGGTTGAGCTCAGGTTCCCCGGCTTCATAGCCAATCGGCAGGGTGCCAGACTGACGCAAAGAGATATCCATCTGTGTGGAAGCCAATCTTTCCAGGCTGATCTCGATAGTTTGAGGTGTCATTTTGCTGACTTTTGCAGGACGAATTTTCAGGTCTACTTGTGGTGTGAGGGAATAGTCGCCTTCAGTCTTACCTGAAAGATTGATGAAAGCCTGGATGAGCTCAGGGTCGTTTGCAAGGCGATTGTGAATGGACTGTGGCGCGCTGATATTGAGGATAATGGAAGTAACTGATTGTTTGGAGATCAACAAACCGGGGTCCAAACCAATCACTTTTACCTGAACAGGATTGGTATAGTTCAAAGTCAGATTTGGGTCATTTTCTGTGACAGCCGCTATCCAAACCAGGATCGCCAGGGCAAACGAGATCAGAAACGTAGGAAAGAAACGAATGAAACCACGCATATATTTCATTTGCGGATGCTCCTTTGGTTGGCGGAGTTTACTATCAGAGCATTTTCATCCGAGGTTTTCGCTTCTTCGCGGGGGTCCATGATCATAAACGCGCGTAAACTATTTAACAAGCGTTCTCCGTCTAAGCGGCGGATTAAGCGCCCTCCTTGAGCAATCGAAATGGTACCGGATTCCTCAGAAACGACAACCGCAATAGCATCGCTTACTTCAGAAATGCCCAGGGCAGCCCGGTGGCGCAGGCCGAAAGAACGCTCCGGCAGAGCATTAAGCACACCGCTATTTGAAAGGGGCATCACGCATGAGGCTGCTTTGACACGATTGCCTTCAATGATGACGGCACCATCGTGCAAGGGCGTATTCGGATAAAAAATTTGCATCAGGATTTGCGGCGTAACTTCGGCATCCAGCATTACGCCATTTTTGTAATACTGATCCAGGAATTGACGTCTTTTGATGACAATCAGGGCACCCTGCCGACGTTCTGAGAGCTGCAGAGCCGCAGCCGTAATAGAGCGAAGAGTTTGTTCCACTTCTGTAGGTTTTGGGGCACGATTAAAGAGGCTAAGCGCGCCAAAACGGCCTACCCGTTCCAGGGCGCGGCGAATTTCGGGAGCGAAGATAACAGGAACAGCCAGGATAAGGGCAGGAGAAAGCGTTCTGATAAGCCATGAAAAAGCGGGTAGGTTGATGAGCGAAGTGAAAAGGGCTACCAGGGCGATAACAAAAATGGCACCTTTTAACAAGGTCATGGCCTCTGTATCACGCAGGAGATAAAGAAGTAACCCGAAGAAAACGGTCACAAGCAAAATATCCAGAACGCTTAACCAGTTAAAGCGCTGGAATATAAAGAGGATATTGTTGATAATCTCCTGCATGACGACCTTTGAGTACAAAATTAAGTATACCTGAAAGGATGTAAAAAAAGATTAGACCTACAGCAGTTTTACATTAGACCTATAGCAGTTTTACATAAATTTCTTCGGGCATGAAGCCGTGCTTGCGCAAGACCTGGGAAACAATTTCTGGCTGCATGCCCGGGATGGGCGTGTCGCCCGGAAAAAACTTTAGTTTTTTTGCTTCCGCATGCGCCAACAGATCCGCAGGAATGAGCAGAGCTTTGGAATGGTGCTGCGCAGAAAAGCCTTCCAGGCCATCCAGAACATCCGTCAGGGGGATGCCGTTGCGGTGCTGCGGATGATTAGCCAGCAAAAGGGAAAGCCCTGAGTCCAATTTGTAGATCGTGAGGCAGGAAACTTGTGTTTGTTCTGTGAGAAAAGCTGAACATTTCGCGAGCAGACTATAAAAACGGTCGGAAGACGGGTTAGGTTCTTCTTCATCGGCGAATAACGGCAGCGCAGCACTGTATTGTGCAGGGGTTAGGCGGGTAAATCGAGCTTGATCGTTTTCCAAGAAAGCGACAGGAAGCAGGTCTTTAAGTGTGCAAAGGCCTTGCTCTACTTGCGCATATGTTTCTATAAAACCGCGATCAGTGTATATAAGATAATCGGCCAGTTTGGCTTTTTCAGCCTGTGGAAGCTGGGTAGATAAACGTGTTTTGGCGTCAGCAGGGTCCAGCCAACGTTCATCGATGAGCCGCTGCAGGCGAATAGCATCCTCTGCGAAAGTCATCCAAAGCGCGTCCAATTTGGGTCTGAACCCACCCTCAACCAGGTTGACACCTTCAATCACCAATAGGCCTTCATCAAGCTCCTCGCAGAGTTTGTTGATTTGGTCGTCGAGGATAGGATAGATGATTCCTTCGAGTCTTTTGAGAGAGGCCGGGTCCGAAAAAACAATCTGCCCAAGTTGCTTGCGAGAAATTGGCATACATTTTTCCGTGAGATCGGCAATCTCAGGGAATGCATCCAGAATTAGTTGGTAAGCAGGGCCGGAAGGCAAGTAGGTGTATTGTGCCAATAGGTCGGTATCTACCGTAATGGCCCCGGCGTTTTCAAGATATTGGCGCACAGCGCTTTTGCCTGAGGCGATGTTACCGGTAAGACCGAGTACATACTTACGCTGCTTTGGCATAGCACAAGTATATCCTAATGGACGAAGGTCAGAATGCTATAATGGCGGCATGCTGGAAGACAAAGTCAGAAAAACGCTGGTTGAAGATTGCGGTCTACAGGAAGGCGACATCTTGTTGGTTGCGGTTTCGGGAGGGGCTGACAGCCTAAGCTTATTAAAGGTTCTTAAGAATCTCGATTTGCACATAATTGCCGCTCATTTTAATCATCACCTGCGCGAAAGTTCCAACCAGGAAGCGGCAGATCTGCAAATACTGGCCGAGGAATGGGGCATGCCCATTGTCGTGGGAGAGGATGATGTCAAAGCCTTCGCCAAAAAGGAGCATCTTGGTGTTGAAGAAGCTGCCAGACAGTGCCGGTACCAATTTTTATTCAGGACAGCAAAAGAAAAGGGATCTCGGGCAATTCTCACCGCACACCACGCGGATGACCAGGTGGAAACTATCCTGATGCACTTTTTAAGAGGTGCTGGCTTCAACGGGCTTGAGGGTATGCGTCCGGTGAGTTACCTTAAGCAATTCTCAGAAGAAACCCCCATTTGGAGGCCGCTGCTTGAAGTCACAAAGGCTGAAATTCTGCGTTATTGTAACGAACAAGGACTGATTTACTTTATCGATGAAAGCAATGCTGATTTGAATTACTTCCGCAATAGACTGCGGCACAGACTGTTGCCTGAAATTGAGACACTCGCCCCAAGTTTTCGCCAGACTATTTTGCGCAATGCCAGGGCTATCCGGCAGGATAACGACCTGTTACGAGCAGGCAATCAAACCCCAGGTGAGAAACTGGGCCGGCAGATCCGGCTTGATGCTTTATCCTTCAACAGGCAAACGTTCCTGAGCGCCCTGCCGGGCAGGCAGACAGGCCAACTTAAAGAAGCTATCATGGCGATGGAACCTAACTTGAGGGACATTGGCTATAAGAAGTTGGTTGAGCTTGCCGAGAAGGTCAAAACTGGTACGCGCCAAACTGAAATTGGACATAGCCTGGTAATGCGGGTAAATGGAGATGAAGTAGCCATCCAGCGGCAGCCTTGGCCAGTAGGGAATTTTCCTCAGATTGAAACCGAAATCAGCCTTGAATTAAGGCATTTACCGCAACGAATAGCACTAAAAGATGGGTTTGCCATCC
>WOZB01000230.1 GCA_011620445.1 Anaerolineaceae bacterium
GGGTATTCTCTTCACCATTCTGGGGATTCTTATCACCTCGCTGTATTACACCTGGAATGCGGTTACCGTGTACCCGAAAGAGAGCGAGATCCGCTCCGGATTCGGAAAGAAAACCAGCAACCTTTTACTCATTCCAGTGATTACTCTGGTTGCAGCCTTTGTGTTGATTCTGCCTATCGCTTTGATCCTGGGAATTTCCACGGCTATAAACCCATTTTTAGGCTCCATCATTTACTTTATCGCCCTCCTGGTGCTAATCAACTTACTCTTTCCCTTGCTTTTCACCCCGCATGTCATCATTCTGGAAAACAAAGGGTTGATAGATGCAGCTAAAGAAAGTATCTTTGTCTTTAAGAAATCTGGTATTTTTTCTTCGTTTTTTGTCGTGATTATGATCTTAGCGACTTACTTGTCGGACCAGCTCTGGCAGACCCCACCGGATAATTCCTGGATGATATTGGTCGCTATTTTTGGCCACGCGGCTATTTCGACCGCATTAGTTTTGGCAAGCTTCTATTTTTTTAAAGATGCCAAGATTTTCGCTCACGAGGTGGCCGATTTGATCCTAACATTCGGTGAATCGGGACCACCTAAACAATAATTATCTAAATTGGAGTAAATGCTTTGGTAAACGAAACCCACTATAACGCAGGTGATATCCAGGTTCTGGAAGGCCTTGAAGCTGTCAGACGCCGCCCCGGTATGTATGTTGGCGGCACGGATATTAAAGCTCTGCATCATTTGATATATGAAGTTGTTGACAACTCCATTGACGAAGCCCTGGCTGGGGTCTGTAACCTGATTGAAATTACCATCAACGAAGATGCCAGCGTGACCGTTACGGATAATGGGCGTGGTATACCGGTTGATATCCACAAAGAAATGAAAGTCAGCGCTCTACAGGTTGTTATGACTGTTTTGCACGCTGGCGGCAAGTTCGGCGGAGGTTCCTACAAGGTTTCCGGTGGTTTGCACGGCGTGGGCGTTTCAGCGGTTAACGCGCTCTCGGATTGGTGCGAAGTTACTGTCCGAAGGGATGGCAAAATCTACCAACAGCGCTACGAGCGGGGCAAGCCGCAGGGACCAGTAAAGGCCGTTGGCACATACACCGGCAATCAGAATGGCACCTCAACCACCTTCCATCCTGACCCTGAAATATTCAAGGGTGACTTCACCTTCAACTTTGCCACACTGGTCCAGCGTTTCAGAGAAATGGCCTTTGTAACTAAAGGCGTGACCATTGCGCTACAAGATAAACGTGACTCAAAAGAGATGACCTTCCACTTTGAAGGCGGCATTGCTTCTTTTGCCCGATATATCGATAAGAACCGTGATGCTGTAACACCAGTTATTTTTGGCGAAAAGGAAATTGAAGGGATCGGCATCGAGTTTGTTATTCAATATACCGATAACTACACCGAAACTGTGTATTCCTTCGCCAACACGATTAACACCATTGACGGTGGCACACACCTGACCGGTCTGCGTGCAGCCGTAACCCGTAGTATCAACGATTACGCCAGGAAAAGCAGCCAGCTCAAGGATTCTGAAGGCAACTTTAGCGGAGACGACACCCGAGAAGGTATGACCGCCATCGTCAGTATCAAACATCCTGATCCTCAATTTGAATCTCAGACAAAAGTTAAGTTGATGAATCCGGAAGTGCAAACTTACGTCCAACAGGTCGTGGGGGATGTGTTTAGCTCTTACCTGGATGAAAATCCTTCAGTTGGTAAAGCCATTATTCAGAAATGTCTTACCTCAGCCCGCGCACGGGATGCTGCCAAGAAAGCACGCGACCTGGTGATCAGGCGCAGTGCGCTCGAGTCGATGACGCTGCCTGGTAAGCTGGCTGACTGCTCTGAGCGCGATGCCAGCAAGACCGAACTCTACATCGTGGAAGGTGATTCGGCTGGTGGCTCTGCCAAACAAGGCCGCGACCGACATTTTCAGGCTATTCTGCCTCTTCGCGGCAAGATTTTAAATACTGAAAGGGCACGACTCGATAAGATCCTTGGCAACAACGAAGTAAAATCACTGATTTCCGCCCTGGGTACCAGCATTGGTGATTCGTTTGGGCTCAAGGGTTTACGGTACGGACGCGTGATTATCATGACCGATGCCGATGTTGACGGCGCTCACATTCGGACGCTACTTCTGACCTTCTTCTTCCGCTATATGCAGGAACTGATTGATGCTGGGCACGTGTATATCGCCCAACCTCCACTCTATCGCATCAGTTTCAAGAATCAAATCCAATACGCGTATTCGGATAATGAAAAAGATAGTATCGTCAATCGATTTGGCGGCAATGCAAAGGTCAGCATCTCCCGATACAAAGGTCTGGGCGAGATGAACCCTGATCAGTTATGGGAAACCACGATGAATCCAGCCAATCGCTTGCTATTGCAGGTGAGTATTGAGGATGCTGCTGAGGCTGATAAGACTTTCGATATGCTGATGGGTTCCCTGGTTCCCCCTCGAAAACGCTTTATCCAAACTCATGCAAAAGAAGTTCGTAACCTTGATATTTAGGACCTTAAGCCCGCTTTGGCGGGCTTTTTGTTAGCTATGGACCGAAAAATTATTCATGTTGACCTGGATGCCTTTTTCTGCTCGGTGGAAGAACTTTTAGATCCGAGCCTGATTGGCTTGCCTTTTGCGGTTGGGGGTAACACCAACGGTCGAGGGGTGGTGGCTTCGGCTTCGTATGCCGCGCGGCAATTTGGGGTGCATTCAGCGATGCCTTCCAACCAGGCCTTGCTCCTTTGCCCGCAACTGAAGTTTACACACCGCAGTCACCACCTCTACAGCGAATATTCTGACAAAGTTATGTCAATTTTGCGCGATTACACGCCGCTCTTCCAACAGATGTCGGTAGACGAAGCATACCTGGATGTCAGCGACTTGCAGCAAAGTGCTGAAAGCATCGCCAAGCAAATTCAAGCCCGCATCGACCGCGAAATTAAGCTCTCCACATCCATGGGGGTCGCCACCAATAAGCTGGTCGCCAAAATCGCCAATGATTACGGCAAGTCCCGAGTTCACACAGGCAAAGCACCACATGTAATTACTGTTATCGAGCCGGGAAAGGAAGCAGAATTTCTTGCACCGCTGGATATCCAGTGCATGTTGGGTATCGGCCCGAAAACTGCTGAGAAAATGCGCAGCCGGGGTATTCAAACCATCGGTGACCTGGCGACGATCGATGAGAAAGCTCTGACGCCATTTTTCGGGAATTACGCCCTTGAGCTCAAAGAGAAAGCCATGGGTATATCACACTCCCGGGTGCATTCCGAGCATGACAGTCAAAAAAGCTGCAGCAATGAGACGACCTTCCACTCAGATTCAACAGATATTAACTTTCTACTGGAGGTACTGCGCTCCCAGGCGGAAAAGGTCGGCTACCGATTGCGGCGCGATGGGTTGGCGGGGTCAGTCGTGCAGATCAAATTGCGCTATTCGGACTTTACCACGCTCACCCGACAGAAAGCACTCGGGATTCTAACTAATCTTGACGAGGAAATATATACTGCCGCAGCTGAGTTATTTCTTAATAATCTCATTCATGGAAGGCCTGTGCGCCTGATTGGTGTGGGCGTAAGCAATCTGGATTCACCCCACCGTCAGATGGCTTTGTGGGATGACGCCTTTCAGGAAAAAGCCAAGCTGGCGGTCGCCATAGATTCCTTGAAAGACCGTTATGGCAACAAGATCATTCAACGGGCAAGTCAACTCAAGAAAGACAAGGAATTCAGGCACAACGGCGTTGACGACTAAGCCTCGAAAACTGGTATAATACGTCCCACTGCCAACGTAGCTCAGTCGGTAGAGCAGACGCTTCGTAAGCGCCCGGTCGGGGGTTCGATTCCCTTCGTTGGCTTAAAAAATCCCACAAAAGCGGGATTTTTTCTTCAATCAGTTCTATCCAAGGATGGTACGGCTATCCAGCGCGAGCGCTCCCTGCCCCTCTGGGAAAAGAATGAGCGGATTAATCTCAATCTCCTGGATTTCAGGATGATCGAGCGCCAATTGTGCCAGGCGGCAGATGACATCAACAAGAGCGTCCTGGTCCAATTTAGCAGACCCGCGGAAGCCTGGCAGCATCTTGCCTGCTGATGTAGCGTTGATCATTTCAAGTGCGTCAGTTTTGGAAAATGGCGCAATGCCAACAGCCACATCTTTGAACATCTCAACCAGCACACCGCCTGAGCCGATAAGGACCATTGGCCCAAACGTGGCATCCCGTTTGACACCAACAATAAGTTCCAGCCCTTTCGCAGCCATCTTTTCGACCATGGCACCATAGATTGTTGCCTTGGGAGCAACCTCGCGTATATGCTCAATCAGTTTATCAAAAGCTACGCGCAAATTCTCTGCATTATCGAGGTTTAGGACGATTCCACCGACATCTGATTTGTGCAAGATGCCTTCAGCAGAAATTTTGAGGACAACCGGATAGCCCACCCTCTCAGCTATTTGATCAGCTTCTTCCGCGTCTTTTGCCAGGTCACCCGGAACCACTGGGACTTCATAAGCCTGCAAAATTTCGCGTGTTTCTTCTTCGCCAAAACTATACACTCCAGTGTTGAGAATTTCTTCCACATTATGCTTGGATGCCTTTGAAGCAGAATACTTCATAGGCTCAAATGGACCCTTCTGGCTTATCTTTTTGTACTTCAGCATGCCGCCAAAGACCCTGGGGCCTTGCTCGGGATATTGATAGGTGGGAATCCTTTGCTTATTCAGGTAAGCAGCTGATTCACGTGCAGAAGCTGCGCCCATCAGGCAAGCTAAAAATGTCTTTTTCGTCTTTTTAGCCACGTCCACCCAGGTTTTTGCCACCCCCATCGTGTCCACCAGAGATTGCGGAACCAGAATAGGGTGTAGTGCATCTACAGCTTGATCGAGGCTTACCTGGCCTAAGGCCCACTCGTAATCCTGCGGTTCTGCCCCACCCAACATGTCAATTGGATTGCTCACCTGGGCACTGGAATTGAGCCTGGTACGCAAGGTTTCCTGCATTGCAGGCGAAATCACCGCCAGATCCATGCCGTACTGCGTCAGTGCGTCTGATGCCAGGGCAGCTGCTCCGCCAGCATTGGTGGCAATAGCAACCTTGTTGCCCGCAGGCAGTTCCTGGCAGCCAAAAGCCCAAGCCAGGTTGAAGAGGTCCGCCAGGGTGTCAACCTCAAGAACGCCGGATTGTTTAAAAGCTGCCTGGTAAGCTGTATAGGAACCTGCCATGGAGCCAGTGTGCGAGCTGATGGCTTTTGCGCCGGCGTCGTTCTTGCCGCCTTTCAGCAGCACAATCGGCTTTTCATGGCTGACTTTGCGGGCAACTTCCATGAAGCGCGGCCCATCCTTAACCTCTTCCACGTACATGGCAATCACTTTGACCTGCGGGTCCAGGGCAACATACTCCAGCATATCCGTTTCGGTTACATCCATTTCGTTGCCAAGGCTGGTAAAGTAGGAAAAACCAAAATGTGATTCCAAAACAAGATCCACAACCCCGCCGCAAATTGCCCCGGATTGCGAAATAAAAGCAATCGGGCCGAGATCAGGCATGCCTTTGATGAATGTGCTGTCCAAGCCGGTATGGATGGCCATCGTCCCAAGGCAATTGGGTCCAATAATGCGCATACCGTAATGGCGGGCAATTTGCACGCACTCATCTTCAAGTTTTTTGCCGCTTTCTCCAACTTCACGAAAACCTCCTGTGACGATGATGACAGCTTTGATGCCTCGGGTGCCGCATGTTTCAAGGCTCTCTAAGACCATGCCGACCGGCAGAACGATGACAGCCAACTCAACAGGATCCGGCACTTCCAGAATCGAAGGGTAAGCTCGCTTTCCAAGAATGCTTTCAGCGTTGGGATTGATTGGATAAACTTCACCCTTGTAACCGTATTGCAGCAGGTTTTCAAGGATGCCGTAACTCAATTTGTTGGGTTTGGATGACGCGCCCAAAATTGCAACACCTTTGGCATTAAAGAAAGGACTTAAGGTTTCTGGATCCATCTGAAACTCCGTTTCACTTCTCTCTACTAATGCAGCGATTATACCAACCGCTCGCTTTGAAGCGAAGGATTGGAGCACAAATGAGCATTTATGAACTTATAATTGAAACATTATGTCCGACCCGTTTATCCTGACCCAGGCACAAAGCGAATTCCTTGGAAACGCACGAAATGGCGCTATTTTGCTTCAGGGTGAATTTGGAACCGGCAAGACTACAGCATCCACATTGCGAATGCTTCAACTTGAAAAACCAGGTCGAAAAACATTGTGTTCTACACTGGTCCTGGCCCCTCAATACCCACTCTTGCAACATTATCAACAAGCGCAAGTTGAAAATCGGGCAAATCAAAGTCAAACAATGGTGATGACTTTCTCTTCACTTGTGAAGAGAAATATCGCCTTATTTTGGCCCTTGGTGGCTGACGAAGCCGGTTTTGCCCATCCTGAAATTGAACCAAAATTTCTTACGATCGAAACAGCCCAATTCTATTTAGCCCAGATTGT
>WOZB01000274.1 GCA_011620445.1 Anaerolineaceae bacterium
TGGCTTACAGCGCCGCCTTGAAATTGCCCGCGCGTTAGCTTGCCAGCCCAAGCTTATTATGCTTGATGAACCAGCCGCCGGTTTGAACCCGACAGAAGTAGTGGATGTCAGCCACCTGATCAAACAACTGGCAGATGAAATGGGATTAGCCGTCATGCTTATTGAACACCGTCTGGAATTGGTTATGTCCATTTCCCATACAATCACTGTCCAGAATTTTGGGGAAACGATTGCTGTTGGGACGCCGAGCGACGTTAAAAACGATCCGAAGGTTATCGAAGCTTACCTTGGGAGAGGAGATGCCTGATGTCACTGTTGGATATTAACGGAATTAGCGCCAGCTATGGTCATGTAAGAGCCCTTAAAGAGGTCTATTACAACGTTGAAGAATGCGAAATTGTCAGCGTAATTGGTTCCAACGGGGCAGGCAAGACCACCTTGTTAAAAGTTATTTCAGGATTAGTCAAACCCACAGCTGGAGTAATCCTATTCAAGGGTCAGAAGTTACCAAAGCAAGCCCACCAAATCGTAGCTGCTGGAATTGTGCATGTTCCGGAAGGCCGTAAGATGTTCTCTGGATTGACAGTGGAGGAGAACCTCTTGGTTGGAGCCTATCTCTGTACCCAACAGAAAGAAGTTAAGGAGCGCCTGGAACGTCAATATGAGCTCTTCCCGGTCCTCAAGGAACGTTCAAAGCAATTCGCCGGCACCCTTTCAGGGGGAGAGCAGCAAATGTTGGCGATTAGCAGGGGGCTGATGGCCAAACCGGAACTATTATTAATGGATGAACCCAGCCTTGGGTTAGCGCCTTTTATTATCGATCAGGTTTTTGACCTGATCCTCAAGATCAAAGAAATGGGTATTACTATCCTGCTTGTCGAACAGAATGCTCGCAAGGCGCTCTCAATCTGTGACAAAGCTTGTGTAATCGAAAATGGCATGATCAATATTTGTGGCACTGGCAAGGAGCTTTTAAACTCAGAAGAAGTAAAAAGAGCTTACCTTGGTGCTTAAGAAAGCAGAAAAATAGAATATGACCAGAGAATGGAATGAAGAATCCTTAGACCATCGCAACGCCTTGCTGTTTGCAGAAGGTTTTAACGACGAAGAAGTTACCCGGCCTGTTGTCGGCATCCTGAATGCCTGGAATGAGATGAACCCAGGTCACTTTGCCTTCAAAGATGTGATCCAAACCATTAAACAGGCCGTTTCAGAGGCTGGCGGTTTACCCGTGGAACTTCCCATCATGGGCATTTGCGACGGCATGTGCTCAAATACTGAAGGCGACCGTTATACATTGCCGACCCGGGATTTGGTCTCAATGGAAGTGGAAACACTGGCAGAACTTAACCGTCTGGATGGCATGATTGTGCTGGCAACTTGCGATAAAGTTGTCCCGGGTGCATTGATGGGCATCTTGCGGGTGGATATTCCTGCGGTCATGTTTACCGGTGGGTATATGGCTAGCGGCCGGCACAAGGGTAAAATGCTCACGCTGACGCACACCAAACAGGCTTATGCTGCCTATAAGCAAGGAACTCTGAGTAAGGAAGATTACAAAGACATCGTCAGGCATGCCTGCCCGACACCTGGCGCTTGCCCTTTCATGGGCACCGCCAATACCATGTGCGCTCTCGCAGAGATACTAGGTTTTTCGCCAGATGGCAATGCCAGTGTCAGAAGCCAAACGGCAGCCTGGAAGCAAATGGCAGTAGAGGCCGGGAAAACTATCGTACAGGCAGTTAAGGACGATAGAAAACCGAGCGATTTTATACGCAAAGAAAATTTCATGAATGCTATCGCGTACATGATGGCAACAGGCGGTTCAACAAACTCCATTCTGCATATTCCTGCGATTGCCAAACAGGTCGGCATCGAGATTGATGTTAAGACATTCGATGATGTCAGCCAAAAAGTGCCTGTTCTCAGCAGCATCTACCCGAACCACCCAACTTTCACCATGGAAGATTTTGACCGCGATGGCGGTATGGCGGCTGTATTGGCCCGTTTGATCGAAGAACCGGCCATACTTGAGGAAACGCAAGGGTACTTCAGTTCCATTATTGAAAAAGCAAGAAAGGCTACGTTAATCGATTCTGAAGTGATCCGTCCAAGAAGCAAGGCAATCATGGAGCAGGGTGGCATTGCTGTCCTGCACGGAAACCTCAGCCCTGATAGCGCGATTGTCAAATTCAGCGCTGTGGACCCTTCTGTTTGGAAATTTAGCGGCCCGGCGCATGTCTATGACTCCCAGGATGATGCCTGGCAGAGTATTCTCAAAGATGAAATCCAAGCTGGAGAAGTGGTAGTCATTCGGTACGAAGGGCCCAAGGGCAGCCCAGGCATGCCCCATATGGAAACCTTCATGGCGGCTGTGCTTGGCAAAAATATGGGCACGAAAATCGCCTTGGTATCGGATGGCCGCTTCTCTGGCGCTACTGGTGGTTTGGCAATTGGGCACGTTTCTCCAGAAGCCTATTTTGGAGGTCCCATTGCGTTGATTGAGAATGGTGACCTGATCGAAATTGACATTCCAAACAGAAGCCTGAAGCTGCTGGTTGACGAAGATACCCTCGCTGCCAGAAAACTGAGATGGCAGCGGGTGGAAAAGCCGGCCAAGGGCTGGCTGAAGCTCTATAGAGAGAGAACTTCCTCCGCTCACGACGGGGCCAGCGTCTTCACGAACTGAAGGAATGAGCTAATTAGCGGAATGGATCTTTCAAATCTACCAGCGAGAATTAGTCAAGAGCGATAAATGAAAATTGGCATTAATTTATGGAATTGGACAAATGATCCGTGTGAGAATATTGCGGGCTTGGTTCAGCATGTAGCTGAATTGGGTTTTGGTTCAGTAGAATTTCCACTAAATCGAGCCTCGGAATGGGATATTTCTGGCATCGCCGAATGCTTGCGCACAACTGGATTGGAGTTAACGCTCTGCGCTCAGCTCAGCGATGGTCTGGATGGTAGCAGCTCAGATGAAGCTACCCGCCAACGGACTATTCAATACCTGCAGGAAGGCCTGGAGATTGGTTCCAATTTAGGCGCTGAAGTACTGGCTGGGCCATTCTACGGCGGTTCAGGCAAGCGACATTTTCTACCGCCTTCAGAGCAAGCGGCCGAGCTTGACCGCGCGGTTGATACACTCTCCATTCTTTGCCCTCAAGCAGAGAATCTGGGAATTAAGTTGGCCCTTGAACCCATCAACCGCTACCGCACCAGTTTGATCAACACTAGCGCTCAGGCCATCGAGTTGATCAGTAAGGTCGATAGCCCTGCGCTCGGGATTCTTTTTGATACTTACCAGGCTAACATCGAAGAATCTAATCCAATAAATGCACTTGAAAAGGTGCTTTCTATTGGGAAGCTTTTTCACTTCCATGCTTGTGAGAACCATCGTGGCGCCCCGGGAAGCGGCCATATTGATTGGATTGCTTATATCAAAGCCTTGAGGGCTGGTGGATATTCTGGTCATATGACGATGGAGACCTTTACGATCGGAGGCCTGGATTCGGGTTTTCTGCAGACAGCCGAGCCCGATGAAGTGGCAAGGTCCGGACTTAATTTTCT
Source organism: Anaerolineaceae bacterium (assembly GCA_011620445.1). GTDB lineage: Bacteria > Chloroflexota > Anaerolineae > Anaerolineales > Anaerolineaceae > Mesolinea. The sequence continues at coordinate 3,571 of WOZB01000274.1, forward strand.
TTCCGGTTTACTTGAGGCCGGAATTGAGGAGTGTTAATCTTGAGTAAGCATGAGAAGTTCAATTTCAACAGTTTGGATGCGCTGATAGATAAGGCCAAAGAATTAGGCGTTTCCATTCCGCTATCCGACGATTTATCTGTCCTGCGGCAGCCGGTTCAAATAAATGGCAAAACCTGTCAGAACCGCCTGGCTATCCTGCCTATGGAAGGTTGCGACTCGGAACTGGATGGCAGCCCGTCTGAATTGGTATACCGGCGTTACAAGCGCTTTTTCTCAGGCGGTTCCGGCCTGATTTGGTGGGAAGCCAATGCCGTGGTGGAAGAAGGCAGGGCAAATGAACTCCAGATGATGTTGACTTCTCAGAACAAAGAGGCATTCAAGCATTTGCTGGAAACCAGCCTGGAGGCTGGAAAGCAAGCCAACGGCCTAGATTATCGACCTCTAAGCATCCTGCAATTGACCCATTCGGGGCGCTACTCCAGACCGCATGGGCACAAAGCGCTTCCGATTATTGCCCAACACGATCCCATCCTTGACCCCCGCTCTGGTATCAAACCCGAAGACCCTGTGGCCAGCGATGAATATTTGGATTCCCTCGTGGAAGCCTACGTTCGATCTGCACTATTGGCGAAGGAAGTTGGCTACGATGGGGTAGATATTAAAGCCTGCCATCGCTACTTGATTAGCGAATTATTAGCTTCGCATACCCGTGAAGGGCGCTATGGTGGTAGTTTTGAAAACCGCTCCCGCCTGCTCCTCACCATCATTCGGGAGGTGCGCAAAGCAACCGGGTCTGGCTTTATCATTGCCTGCCGCTTCAACGTTTTTGATGCTCACCCTTACCCCTACGGTTTTGGCGTGGATCAACAGGATTTTTGGAAGTTTGATCCAACCGAACCCATGCAGCTGGTTAAGGCGATGATTGCCGAAGGCGTGGGTTTGCTCTCCAATTCAGCAGGAAACCCTTACTATATTTACCCGCAGGTCACCAGGCCTTTTGATCTATCTTCGGAAGGCATCCCCGTTCCGGAAGAACATCCCTTGGTCAGCATTGAGCGCCTTTTTGGGTTCACCGAACAAATTCAAAAGGCTGCCGGCGATGTGCCGGTAGTAGGCAATGGTTATTCCTGGTTGCGTCAATTCCTGCCGTACGCGGGGGCTGCCAATATCAGCCTGGGCCGCTGCAGCCTGGTAGGGATTGGACGCAATTCGTTTGCTTATCCAGATGCGCCAAGAGATATACTCTCAAAGGGCACGATGGACAAGAATAAATGTTGCATCGCTTGTTCAAAATGTACCCAGATCATGCGCGATCACGGTACCACTGGCTGCGTCGTCAAGGACGCCAAATTGTACGCACCACTGTATGCGAAATTCCGAAAAGAGGCCCAGGCAAGGGCAAAGGCAGAAGATGGCAAATCCTAAACGCTATGAAGTAAATCAGAATGGCAAAATTCTCAACCGCATGGCCTGGATGATGGCACCCGGCAAGCTTGAATTGATTGAGAGCCCCCTTCCTGAATTAGCGGCTGATGAAGTTTTAGTGAAAATCAAAGCTTCAGCCATCTGCGGTAGTGATCTGCACCTGTTCAATGGCAAACACCCTTCCGTTAAGTTGCCCACTGCCGTTGGGCACGAATGCGCTGGGGTGGTGGTGGAGCTTGGCTCTGCAGTCGACGGTTTCCAACTTGGAGATAAAGTAACCATAGAGCCCAATATTAATTGTGGGCATTGCGAGGCCTGTTTGCACGGAGATTACGGCTATTGTGAAAATATCAGCTTTACTTACCGTGTTGGTAAAGGGGCAATGGCAGACTATATCGCTGTGCGACAGGATAAAGTTTTCAAGTTGCCGGGATCGATGCCCTTTGAAGAAGGTGCTTTGATTGAACCCCTGGCAGTTGCCGTGCATGCCGTGCGTCGGGCCGACATCCAGATGGGGGAAGATGTGCTGGTGATTGGAGCTGGGGCAATCGGTATCTTTGTTGCCGCTCTCTGCAAACTAAGAGGTTCTGGAAGTGTGGTAATCAGCGACCGGAGTGAAGAGCGTTTACAGACCGCCCTTCGTTTAGGTGCCAAGTCAACATTATCGTCCAAAGAATTGGCGGAACATCTTGACCAGGCAAAGTCGAAGCGCTTTGACAAGGTTTTTGAATGTGTTGGTGTGGATCAAACCCTCAGCCAGGCAATGCGCTCGGCTAAGCGCAACGGCCTTATCACTGTGGTGGGTATTTTTGAACAAGGCGAAGCCAGCATTCCTGCCACCCTTTTTGCTTCTCATGAGATACGCATGCAAGGCTCGCAAGGTTATTGCTGGGATTTTCCCGTTGCCATTCAGATGGCTGAACAACTTGATCTTGGGGTCATGGTAACCCACAAATTCCCGCTTTCAGAGGTACAAAAGGCCTTTGATTTGGCAGTTGATCGGGAAACGTACAAAATGAAAGTAATCTTGGAGCCATGAGTCAGGAGGTAGGATGAATAAAACTGCTATTGTTACCGGAGGAAGCCGTGGCATTGGTCTTGCCATCGTCAAACGCTTGCTGCACGATGGCTATCAGGTATTGATGACGGCCTCTGGTTCTGCAGAGAAATATTCTGAGACTCTCAAATCGCTTGAAGACGCTGGCACACCTGTAGTTTATGTTCAAGCGGACGTATCCAAGACGGAAGATCGGGCCGAGATTCTGCAAGCTTGTCTGAAGGCTTATAGCAGGGTTGACCTGCTGGTAAATAATGCCGGTGTAGCGCCTTTAGAGCGTAAAGATATCCTTGAAATGAGTGAGGAAAGTTTTGACCGTGTGGTCGGCATCAACACCAAGGGAACCCTCTTCCTCAGCCAACTGATTGCAAACCAGATGCT
>WOZB01000094.1 GCA_011620445.1 Anaerolineaceae bacterium
GCTGCGTGTTATGATAATAGTGTTTAATCACGGAAAGAAGCGGAGTGTGAGATGACAAAAACCCTATTATTAATGCGTCACGGTAAATCAAGCTGGAAAGAAAAAGGCCTTGCTGACGAAAAACGCCCCCTCAAAAAACGTGGCGAAGAAGCGGCCGCAAAGATTGGAAAAATGCTCAAAGTAAACGAAATTGTTCCTGATTTAATTCTTTCCTCCCCAGCCAAACGCGCCAAAAATACAGCTGAAATCGTGGCAAAGGAATCCAATTTCTCTCATAAAGTCGAACTGGTGGACTCTTTCTACATGGGAGAGCCCAGCGATTATGTTGCCCGTCTCAAAAAACTCCCTAATGATGTCAAACAGGTCATGGTGGTTGGGCACAACCCTGGGCTTGAAGCTTTTCTTCAGATGCTTGATGGCCAAATAAGCGCCATGCCTACAGGTTCATTAGCCATCATCAAACTGAATTTGAATTCCTGGAGTGACTTTTCAGCCGAATCGGACGGCAACGTCATTGCCTTTTGGGATCCTGAACAAAAAGAAACCTTGAAAATCAAAAAATAGTCTCTTAACAGCAAAAAAGCACCTGATCAGATGCTTTTTTTATTGGCAAAAACAGGCTGAAAATTGAGCTGATTAGAAATTCAAAACTCAACTTGAGTGTGCTTCAGGTCCCGCCAAATGATCAGACCCTTTTGAAGGTCTTCAACCCGGTCCAGATAGATCGAGGTCTGCAGGCAGCTGAATTCTGCCATGGTAAAAGCATGTAAAGCCAGTCGGGTCCAGCCTGGTCGCACTTCTTCAGGCTGTAAATATCCAAACCGCACCAGGTCTTCACTGACTTCCTGGATGACCTCCTGCTGTTTGGATTGTGCTTTGGCTGAAAGATTGGCCAGCAGCATCTGGCGGTCCTTATTACCGGAATAGCTGTAGACTGTTGTGAGGATGGAGATACCGTGTGTCCAAAGAATTAAGTGATCTCCTTCGGTTCGGTGTTGGTATTCTGTATCCAGGCGCAGTTGCCATTGCCTGGTGATGTCTACGGTATAGATAGTCATAGTCCTCAGACTTCCCCAATTCCATAGCGTTCTTGCCACATGGCTGTAAAGCGTTCGAAGGTCTGCTCGAGGGTCTCTGGCAGAACCCGCGTTTGCCCAATAACGGATAAAAAATTGGCATCCCCGCCCCACCGCGGAACGACGTGCAGGTGCAGATGTTCAGCGATCCCAGCCCCAGCTGAGGCACCCACATTCATGCCAATGTTAAAGCCCTGGGGTTTATATAGCGCCTTGAGGACCTCCACAACGTGTGAGGCCAGAAAAATCAGTTCTGACTGCGTTTCGGGTAAGAGGTCTTCCAGATTGCAGGCGTGGATATAAGGCACGATCATGGCGTGCCCTGAGGTGTAAGGGTATTTGTTCAGGACGATGAAGCAGCGCTCTCCCCGGTAAAGGACGAGGTTTTCCGGGCTGTCATTTTCCATATTCGCGATATCGCAAAAGACACAGGCCTTATTCTCGGAGATTTTCCCGAGGTACGGCATTCTCCAGGGGGTGTATATTTGTTCCATGCATTTTATTTTATCCGAGAATTGCTGGTTTCGATTTGAATTTCATTGACAAAGCTCCCAGCCTCTATATACAATCAAGAAAAATAAATCGAGGAAGCATGCCCTCTGAAGTTTTCAACAACCTGCCAGATGAAATTAAGAAATCGCTTGTTGACGCGCTTATCGATCACTACGCGCAGTATCCTGCCACGGCGCCCAGCCTTGAGTATCTCGCGCGCCAATCCGGCCTGGAGCCTACGGACTTGAGTGAGGTCTTTACCACACCTGAAGACTTCTTTGCTCCTGTTCAGGAAGCTTTGCACACTGCCAAATTGCAGATGGTCAGCAACATGACCCGCCCTGCCAACAGCCTGGACACTTTCGCTTATATGCGCTGGACGATGCAAATGGCAGTTCTATTTGAGCTGAAATTTCCCAAATTGGCAAAAATCGAACGCGACCATCGGGTTTCTTACCTTCCGCAGATGCAACTACCGGTTGCAGATGATCCCGTGGAAGATTCAAACCCCTATAAAGATTTGATGGTTCAGGGCGTTATGCATGATGATATTGCTGCCTGGGTGGACGTGGATATGGCCACATTTCTGCTGACCACGGTCATCTCAGAGTGCGCGCCCTATCTAATTGAACGCATGGGAAACAAGGTTGACTCGCTGCGTGATGGCTCGGTGGATATTGTTTACGATCCTTACGTCCAGGATTTGTTTGACAGCTTCATGGACCTTTTTGAGGCGGGTATGGCGCGAGACCCGCAAATCCGCAAGGATTATTACTCAAAATAGCTCGGATGAAAATTCCGGGTAGTGGCGAATAATCCCTAAATTCACGTCAGAGTATATGCCATGATTTCCTTGCGCAGTCTTCTACAAACCGCCTCTGCGCATCGCGCACAAGTCAGGATTCTGACTTAGGGAAATCCTGCCAAATAATTTACTTGCATCATTTCACGCGTATAAGGTTTGACTAATGAGAGGCTTGGACTGAAATTTGGCAAAATTGCAGTCTACCCACGGCTGTTGTAGGCTGCCTCATCTACCTTAGAGAGGATGAATAGCCTGAATAAACCGAGGGTCGCAATTTCCCCTTATTTCTCCACCCACAATGTTAGCAAGATTTAGCTTCCCTTCATCTATTTGTTCATTGGCTAATACTTGGAGGCGTGTTTAGCGGCTCCCCTTTGTGCCTTATTCGGGGCAAGAAAACCTTAAAATGGACCTCGCGCCGAGCCTGATTGGTGAGACAGGTTCTCAAAATGAAATGTCCTTATGTATTGAAATTACACATCGGGCATACATTTATAGATCGTTTGAACTGAAGAGTACACAGGTATGGCGCATGACCCGCAAATTTGAGAATATTATTACTCAAAATAATCAGGAAACCAGCCTTCTTTCTTCCAAGCTAGTCTTCCATATCCAATTCTGTGAAGAGCTTGGCCCCAGGTGCAACGCCCAGGCAGGTGCCCACCTGTAACGCCCCGCGGATCCAGCCGTGGTTTGGAGGGATGGGCTTACCCTTGTAGGCAACTTCAGCGAGCGGCACACTATTCATGGCTCCATTCAGGCGGCAAGCCATACGGCCAAAACGGCCTTTTTCCACCATCGAAACCGACCACTCTGCCAGCTGTGTCGCCAAAAGCCGGTCCATGGCCGTGGGGGTTCCCCCACGCACCAAGGACCCCAGGATGGTGATGCGGGTTTCCAGTCGGGTTGCATCTTCAAGCCTGCGCGCCAGCAGCATGGTCTGCCCGGAATAGTTATTCTCGATGCGTTCCAGTTCTTTTTCTTTTTCTTCGAGGTTGCTGGCTTTGCGCCGGGCAGCTGCTTCCATGAAATCGACCAGCTCTTTGGAGCGCGCGCGTTCAGCCACCGCAACCAGCAAGAAGTTGCGCCCTTTACTTTTCCGGTCTTCAATCGCCTCGATGATAATATCCATGTCGTAGGGAATTTCCGGAATGAGAATTACATCCGCCCCGGCAGCCATACCCGCGCCCAGGGTCAGCCAGCCGGCGGTATTACCCAGCAGCTCAACGATCATGATGCGGTGGGTGGCATTCGCGGTTGTGTGCAGGCGGTCAATTGCCTGGGTGGCAATCTCGCGCGCGCTGTCAAAACCGATGGATTTATCTGTAAGGGGAATGTCGTTATCCGCGGCTTTTGGAATGCTGATCACATTCAAGCCGGCTTCAGAGAGTTTGAAAGCGGCGGTTTGTACTTCTTTATCACCGATACATACCAGGCCGTCCAATCCGTGCCTCTTGTAGGTCGCGATGGCATCCTGGGTGCGGTCGCTAAAACTTTCGCCGTTTGGGTAGGCTTCGGGCAGATTTAAGCTTGTTCCCAGGATGGTGCCGCCATGGGTAAGGATGCCGCTGTAGGCTGAGCCCCCTTGCAGGTCAAAGGTCAAATCTTCCACCAGGCCGTTAAAGCCATCTCTAAAAGCGATGACCTCCATGTTGTAAGTAGAAGTTGCCGCCTTGCCAAACCCGCGGATTGCGGCGTTCACCCCCGGGCTGTCACTGCCTGCAGTCAGTAGTCCTACGCGTTTTCCCATAAGTACCTCACCTTTAACGATAATACAGGCCACTCTTGGCCATTTGTACCCAAGATAATTATATACGCAGATTTTTACTTTCTAATACTTTCCAAGATTGTAAAGGAGAAGCTCAGGAGTTCAGTCCCCTAATCTGATTAATTAGAAAATCAGATAAAGATCAAATTATGGATTATCTGTGATTTCAACCAGAAGCTGCAAAACGCACTGCCATACGGTCTCAAAATTCAAACCTTTGTTAATTACCAAATAATGAAGCCGACGTTCCCAATCTATTTCAAATTCAGAACGCCGTTTTTCAATAGTTTTTATATCAATCCCTTTCAGGCTTAATCCCTTTACCTCGAATTTCCCAGGTAAGATCTGTTCAACCGCACTCATGTCAATGCCTGTTGAAATCAGGTTATAAATATCGTATAAATCCCTTGATACAGCAAACCTTCGCTGACCACCAATTGCGCGAATTTTTTCAGCGATAACTTCCTCTAGGCAATAACATGGCAATTGGTTGTTATTAAAAGTTGATTGGTCTGAATATGAATGATTGATTTGTTTATCATTTGCAGGGAAGAAAACTTTTTCCGCTCTTGTCACGTCCAATTTGACGGTTCTTGGTGATCCTCCCCAACGTAATGGTCCTCGGTAATAAATACGAGCCTGGTAGGATTCACTTCCGTATTCGTCCTCCACCACCGCAAAGTGAATCGGCTGTACGTGAAAATCAGGGCCATCGTGATCACTTATCCAATCACTACTTTTAACCATCCATTTTTCCATTTCTGCAGGTGAGAGATATTTGGTCGCAGTAAAGTCTAGGTCTTCTGAAAATCGATAATCGGGAAAGTAGCACTTTCGTAAACATGTACCACCTTTGAAAATTAGACTACCAAAAAGACCCCCTGTCTTTAACATGCCAAGCAAGAACCATCCAAGGCTATAATCCAGGTCAATTACCATTGGATCAACTTTTGTCGCAGCCGCGAAACGGCGAATTTCAGCTTCGCTAATCATCTAAAGCTCCATTTACTCTAGGTTTCGAGAGGAACATTTACTTGTAGTTGCCAGCGGGTAACAACAGTTCCTGTTCGTCCTGAACCGGGTTCTAATTGGCTAATTCCTTTTGAGATCATGGTTTGCCAGTACTTTATTCTCGAATCCCAGGCAGGTATCGGCAGAGGTAATGTTTCCACCAGATACCCAAGTCGTTTCGCTACTACTCCACCGCCCCATTGTTCTAGATAGCGATCCACTTTCTCCCAGTCAATGGAATTAATAGAGTACTTAATCGCTTGCGCTAGCTGAACGATTCCGCCACTTAAATCAGGTCGGCTGGCTGCGTCGATAATAGTTTTCTCGCGATCTGTCACCGTGATCGACGCGTCCTCTATTTTTCTGGTAACAATCCCAAAAAAATAACGTTCTGTAACGTGGATGAATTGGAATTCAATTCCCTGGATCGTCAATGGTTTCTTCCGCTTCGTTATTTGTATAAATTGAACCCGTGGAATTTGTTCAGTCATATTCCAAAAACGAAGGGCTGACCAATAAGCCACAGCCCCAGGCGAGATCAAATTCGACGCCAATACCAATGCATTCTCTGACCATTGCCGTTCAGGGCCAGCTTCCAAAGGGATGATCATATATAGTCCCCGTTCCAAGCGTTGGAGCCAGCCTTTCCGGGCCAGTCGACCAAGGGTATTCGTTGCAGCTACCTTTGATTGCCAATACTCTACAGCCTGTTGATATGTGAATATCCGCTTTCCGGTTGCGGAAAACGTTGTCAGAAAATCGGTTTCTTGCTTACTGAGCGACATGATATTTTGTGTAACACAACCTTCAGAATATGATGTTTCGATTACATGAAATATTATACAACAAAATGTGACAATAAAATGAAAAAATCGGCCTAGAAATAAATCAAAATACACTGGCATATAAGTTGCCCTGGTTGATCAATAACGGATCTAGAAAAGATCTCTTTTCTTGATTACATCTTCAAATCCCGATGGGGAAATACACCGCTATAATTAACTCATTACAAAAGAGAAAGGTAATGACATGGGTGGACCACAATTTGATAAGAACATGCTCTTTTACGGGGACAATCTGGACATTCTGCAGCGTTATATTCGCGACGAATCAGTTGAACTTGTCTATCTGGACCCGCCTTTCAATTCCAA
>WOZB01000276.1:0-4985 GCA_011620445.1 Anaerolineaceae bacterium
CTGTAAAGGGTCTAGAATAGCGGGTTTGATCTAAACGGGTAGGTTCGTGCTCATGGTCTGGTCCATCTGCTACGATATAAAGCGGGCGGTCTCGCACCTGGTCGTAGGTGCGGATGATGTACTCACCAATCACGCCGAAACTAGCAAAGATAAGACCTGCCAAAAAGAACAAGGCCAGCAAGAGGGTCAGTTCCCAACTCCAATGCAGCACTTTGAACGCGGCAAGAACACCGAGGAGTATGGCTACAGCCACTGTTCCAATTGCGGAAACTACTCCCAAGCCCAAAATGAACTCTATGGGGTAGGAGGAAAAGCCGAAGATGGCATTTTCGGCCAGTTTGAGCATCTTCTTAAGCGGGTACTTGCTCACGCCGGCGTGCCGGGCTTCGCGCTTATAGGGTACGCCTACCTGTTTGAATCCCACCCAGGCGCTCATGCCCCGTAAAAAGCGGGCTTTTTCGCGCATGGTCCCCAAAACATCCAGCACTTTACGGTCCAGCAGGCGGAAGTCGCCTGTATCCACCGGGATGTCTACATCTGCGATCTTGTGGATGAAGCGATAAAACATTGAAGCAGTCTGTTTCTTAAAAGCAGATTCCCCTTCGCGTTCGGCACGCACGGCATAAACCACCTGATAGCCTTCTTTCCATTTGGCAATCAGGTCCAACATCACTTCAGGTGGGTCCTGCAGATCGGCGTCGATGATCATTACTGCGTCCCCCCGGCTGTAATCCATACCAGCGGTGGCGGCAATCTGATGCCCAAAATTACGCGCAAAAATCACGGGCCGCACCCGAGGGTCGGCCTGTGCCAGATCACGCATTTTCTGCGTGGATCCGTCTTTGGAACCATCATCCACCAGGATCAGTTCCCAGCTCTCGCCGGTCCGATCCATCACATTGGCCACGCGCTCGTAAAGGAGCGGCAGGTTTTCGATCTCGTTGTAAATTGGGGCAATAACGGAAAAAACAGGATTAGCCATGGACCACCTTCTTGAGAGCCTCAAGGCTCGGCTCGATGACGGGGGCAGGCCTGGAAGCCAGGCTGGCCGCCTTCACATCTTTCAGTCCGCTGCCGGTACAAAGCACCAGGGTGAGCGAATTGCGATTTAATCTGCGGTTATTGCGGGCTTTGTTCATGCCGGCAAAGGCAGCAGCTGCTGCCGGTTCCACAAAGATACCGCTTTTGCCCAAAGTAGCAATGGCCTGCAAAATTTCCTCATCTGTCACTTTGATAAAGTAGCCCCCGGTTTGTTTGACGGCCTGTAAAGCCCGCAGCCCATCCCGAGGCAGGTCTACGCTGATGCTGTCCGCCAAAGTATGGGCTTCAACGGCTGTGATGGTTTCAGTATCGTTCATCCAGGCATCAGCGATGGCGGCAGAGCCTTCTGCCTGAACACCAATGAGTTTGGGGAATTCTTCAATCCAACCCAGGGCCACCAAATCGCTGAAGCCCTTCCAAATGCCGGTCAGGATGTTTCCATCGCCAACTGGAATAAAAATCGTTACCCGTTGGCTGCCTTTCATCTGTACGCGCAGAAGCTGCTCCCAGATTTCGTAAGCCGCGGTCTTTTTTCCTTCGGTTGTGAATGGGTTGTAACCCGTGTTGCGGTTGTACCAGCCGAATTCCTTTGAAGCTTCAATGGAAAGGTCAAATGCCTGGTCGTAATTGCCATCCACCAGGATAACATTAGCCCCATATATGGTCAGTTGGGCAAGCTTGGCTGGCGGTGCGGTGCGTGGTGCCAGGATGATGGCTTCCTTGCGGGCAGCAGCGCACATGCAAGCCATGGCTGCCCCGGCATTACCCGTTGAGGCAACCACGATCTTGTTTTGTTTGATGTCAATTGCCCTGGCAACCACAACTGCGCTGGCGCGGTCCTTGAACGAGGCGCTGGGATTGCGGCTTTCATCCTTGATCCACAAATTTTCCATTCCCAGGCTTTCAGCAAGTTGGATGGGGCGGTAAAGCGGGGTCAGCCCCACCTGGTGCAAGGGGGTATCGCATAAGCCAGGGTCATTTACTGGCAGCAAAGGCGCGTAGCGCCAGATGGAGGGTTCACGGTCTGCAAGGATGGATTGTGCGTCAACCAGTACCGGGTGCTCTTCAAAATCGGAATGTACTGTCAGGTTGCCGCCATCGCGGGGACAACAATAAGTGACCTCATCCGGGGTGTAATGCCGCTTGCAGATCGAACACTCGTAGTAGCTGATTGCCATACCTGGGAACTTACTCCTTTAGTGGGTAATTACGGTGCCAGTTTTGCCGTTAAGGGCATCCAGCATGTGTTCCGGGTCAGTGATAATGGCTTTTTTGCCGCCTTTTGCCAGGTACTTGAGGATGGCCTCAATTTTTGGGGCCATGGAGCCTTTACCAAATTGGCCTTCCAAGAGATAGCATTGGGCTTCTTCGACGGTTAGAGAATCCAACCATTTCTGATCAGGCTTATTGAAGTTTATGGCAACTTTTTCAACGGCAGTACTGATCAGGAAGAGATCAGCGTCGATCATGGAGGCTAATATCGCTGAGCCAAAATCTTTGTCGATGACAGCTTCAATGCCAACCAGGCTGCCGTCTTCGTTTTCGATGACCGGAATCCCGCCCCCGCCGACTGCGACCACTACAAAGTTGTGGTCAATCAGGTTTTTGATGGCATCCGCTTCCACGATGCGCTGGGGAATAGGCGAAGCCACAACCCTGCGCCAACCACGCCCAGCATCTTCTACACAGGTCCAGCCTTCTTTTTCCATCTTTTCGCGGGCTTGTGCTTCATCCATGAAGGAGCCAATTGGTTTGGTTGGGTTCTGGAAGGCTTTGTCGTTACGGTCCACGATTGTCTGAGTAACTACAGTCGCTGGGGTCCTTTTCATGCCGCGCTTAACAAATTCGTTGTGCAGAGCTTGTTGGAACATGTAGCCGATGGCACCCTGGGTATCTGCGCCGCAGTAATCCAAAGGTACTTCATGCAATTCATGGCTGGCAATCTCAGATCGCCGCAGGATAAACCCCACCTGGGGTCCATTCCCGTGCGTGACAACCACGTCCCAGCCGTCCTGGATCATGTCAGCGACATGCCGCATGGTCTCGGCTGCCGCTGTGTATTGATCAGGCACTGATTGATGCTGCTTGTCCTTGATTAATGCGTTTCCGCCAACTGCAACTACGGCTAAGCCTTTTTTCTGCATACTTAAATTCTCCAAATTAGATTTGACCCTTCGTCAGTGAGAAAGGCCTATCACCCTTCAGCCAAACGCCTGGCTGCTGCATTGTGTTTTTCAATGTGGGATCGCAGGTCAAGCCTTGTCAGCTTGCCTTCGCGCACTATTACTTCACCGCCTACGATATTGTAATCAACCCCCACAGGGGCACAGAAGATCACCGCCGCCATTGGATCCTGTAGGGCACCGGTGTATTCAAGGCGGTTGAGGTTAATCGCGAAGAGGTCCGCGCACTTACCAACCTCGAGAGAACCGATATCTTTGCGGCCCAGTACCGATGCGCCGCCGCGGGTGGCGACCGATAAGGCCTGTCGGGCGGTCATTAAAGCTGGCGCAGAGGGATCTGAACGAGATGCGCCCTTGACGCCGCTATCTAAGCGTGCCAAAAGCATGGCCTGGCGCGCTTCTGCGAGCATGTGTGAACCGTCATTGCTGGCAGAACCGTCCACGCCCAAGCCCACCTTCACACCCTGGGCGAGCATATGCATAATGGGGGCAATCCCGGAGGCTAAACGCATGTTCGAGCTTGGGCAGTGAGCCACACCGCAACCGTGTTTGGCGTACAGATTTATTTCGTCATCATTCACCCAGACGCTGTGAGCAAACCAGACATCCTCACCAATCCAATCGACCGTTTGCATATAGGCGACAGGTTTGTGTCCAAATTTTGCCAGGCAGAAATCGTCTTCGTCCTCAGTTTCAGCCAGGTGGGTGTGCAGATGCACGTGGTATTCCCTGGCCATGAGGGCGGATTGTCTCATCAATTCCCCAGTCACACTGAAGGGTGAACAAGGAGCCAATACAATCTGCAACTTGGATCCTGGCTTTGGGTCGTGGTAGCGTTCGATTAGTCGCTGGGAATCCTTCAAGATGGATTCTTCTGAATCCACAACACTGTCTGGCGGCAGGCCGCCTTTAGATTCGCCCAGACTCATAGAGCCGCGGGAAGCGTGCAAACGCAATCCGATCGTGCGGGCACCCTCAATCTCATCATCCAGCCTGGAGCTATTTGGGAACATGTAAAGGTGATCTGAAGCGGTCGTGCAGCCAGAAAGGGCAAGCTCAGCCAGGGCGGTTTGGGTGCTGGTAAAAATGTCATCCGGGGTCATGCGTGCCCAGATAGGGTAAAGTGTTTTTAGCCAATTAAAGAGATTTGCATTCTGGGCGCCTGGCAGTGCACGCGTTAAGGTCTGATAGAAATGGTGATGGGTGTTGACCATGCCGGGCAATACGATGTGGCCTCTCAAATCCAGTACTTCATCGGCTTCCTGGGGGAGGTCAGCCATATCCCCAATTTGCTCTATAAAGCCATCCCGGCAGAAAATACCCTGGTTTTTAAGGTCCCGATCCTGGGAGTCCATTGTGACGATGAGGTCAATGTTCTTTAGCAGAAGCGTACTCATCTCGCAATCATACCTTTCTTGGCGTTAAAGTTGGTTCTTATCAGCAAGTTCTGCTGCATGGAGCGTGTTTTGAAGCAGCATAGCAATAGTCATCGGCCCAACCCCACCGGGAACCGGAGTGATGGCACCTGCTACTTCCGAGACCTCATCAAAAGCCACGTCCCCGACTAATTTACTGCCCTTAGGCGAATTTGGGTCATCCACGCGGTTGATACCGACATCGATGACATAAGCACCAGGTTTGACCCAGTCTTTTTTGACGAATTCTGGTTTGCCAATGGCGGCAACGATAACATCTGCGTTGCGGCAGATGGCGGGAATGTCCTTTGTGCGGGAATGGCAAATGGTGACTGTGGCATCCGCC
>WOZB01000276.1:5085-6296 GCA_011620445.1 Anaerolineaceae bacterium
ACGTCCTTATTAATATCAATCAGTGAGAGTACGGCTTCCTCATCCAGGTTCTTTGGCAGTGGTAATTGCACCAGGATGCCATTGACCTTGGGGTCGTGGTTGAGATCGCGGACGACCGCCTGGACATCTTCCTGGGAAGCATCCGCGGGGAGTACATGGCCGAAAGAAGTGATTCCTACCTCCGCGCAAGCCTTGTGTTTACTTTTCACATAAACCTGCGAGGCGGGGTTTTCTCCGACAAGGACGGTTGCCAGCCCGGGAACGGGTAAACCAGCTGCCTTCCGGGCTTCTACGGCTCTTTTGACTTCCTGGCGGATGTCCGCCGCAATTGCTTTTCCATCGATGATTTTTGCGCTCATGTTATCTCTCCAGTCAGCGAAATTATAACCTAAGCGGTTATAATTTCTTTTATGCTTGGCCTTTCTACGCCATTTGTGATTGGGATTGCGGGTGGTTCCGGCAGCGGAAAAACCACCCTGGCTCAAATCATCTTGAGTCAGGTCGGCGTCGATCGCATTGCCTTTCTGCCGCACGATGCCTACTATCGCCGTCAGGATCAAATGAGCATGGATGAGCGGCTGGGGGTCAACTACGACCATCCGAACGCGCTCGAGACCGAATTGCTGATCGAGCACATCAAGCAGCTGAAAAACTGGAATTCTGTTGCCAAGCCAGTCTATGATTTCAAGGCTTACACCCGCTCTCATGAAACGGTACGCGTTGAACCCCGCACCATCATCATGGTGGAAGGCATCCTTATCTTCGCTGAGCCAAAACTGCGCAAGCTGATTGATATGAAGATATTTGTGGATACCGATCCGGATATCTGCTTCATTCGCCGCCTGGAGCGCGACCTGAAGGAACGTGGCAGAACAGTCGATTCCGTGGTTAACCAATATCTTGGAACCGTCCGCCCCAGTTACATTGAGTTTGTTGAACCCTCCAAACGCTTTGCGGATGTCATTATCCCGGATGGCGGCCTCAACAGCGTGGCTTCTGACATGGTGGTTGACCACTTACGCAAGGTAATCGGCAGCACATTCCAGGCCCTTTAGCATTCCCTTTATTTTGACAAAGTCTCTGCTAATCATGCCCATCAATCTTTATTGGATATAATCAAAAGAGGGCATTTCCCCGCAGCTTGCTGCGAAGAACAGTTGGGCAAAAAGGAAGTGAAGAAACGATACGAAAGTATGTGCAAGAGCAAGGAA
>WOZB01000085.1 GCA_011620445.1 Anaerolineaceae bacterium
CAGCTGCAGGCTGTTGCCACAAACCGCAATCAAACAGCTGACCTTACGCAGGATAGCATCTTGGTGAGCAATCTCGAAAGCAGCATCAACAATTACGAGAAAGAATTAAAAGCAGAAGTGCCCTCGCGCCTGGCGGAAGTTGAGAATGTGTTGCAGCGCTTTGAATTGCGCGGGCAGGAGTTTTTTGATAACACCTTTCGCCTAGGCAACATCCGTACCCTAACCAACAGCGAGAAGGTCAAAGCCAAGTTTGAGCACGAAGTGGTGGCAGATGTTCCGCAAGAAATCGACGATAAGGTCCGCAATTTAATAGATTGGCTGGTCGATAAAGATTTGCACATTTGGTATCAAGTTGCGGGTGCCCTCGACCGCCGTCAGGCAGCCAGCCAGCGTGAAATGCCAACCGGGGCTAACCCACACAACAGCAAACGCGCTGAGTTAATCGCCAGTGTCGGTCAGACCATTAAAGCGATTGTTGCGGCTTATGACCGTCAGAAGGAAGCCGATGAGCTCGGCGTCTTAGTTACCGAAGCAGTGTCGCAAACGGCACTTTTTGAGGTCAGTGCGCTCGGCATCGGCGCTCTGGTCGCCACTATTCTCACCACCCGTGCCCTGGACGTCACCGGTATCGTCGCGGCCGGCGCCCTCTCTATTCTGGGATTTTTTGTGATCCCCTATAAAAAGAGCCGCGCCAAGGAAAACTTCAAAAAGAAAATGGAAGAACTGCGCCAGTCGCTCATGCAAACACTTCGCAGCGCCTTTAATAAAGAATTTGAACTTGCAATTATGCGTTTACGTGACAACATTTCCCCTTACACCCAGTATGTGCATTCGGAACAACAACGCTTGGCTGCCAATCAAGCCATCCTCGATCTTTTGGAGGCAAAAATCCAGGACTTGAAACAAGAAGTGCCCAAGGTACTCTAAAGAATGCCTTCCCGCGCTCGGCTGCTGTACTCGCTCGCTTCAGGCGGTCTGGCCTCATGTTTGTTTTCCAATGGCACTTTGATTCAAACTCAAGCATTTCGAGCAAACACGTTCTCGCAATTTTGACTCTAAACCAAAGGATTATTCAAATGAAGTCATTACGCATCCCAACCCTACTTCTCTGTCTCTCGCTTTTGCTTTCAGCCTGTGCCACGCCTTCCTCGCCTGCGCAAGTACCCGTTGTGCCCAACACAGAGGCAGCTCCCAGCCCAAGCCAGGTTGCGGAAATGCCCCTTGCCACATTGGCACAGGAAGTCACCCCCGCCGTTGGAGCCACGGAGGCACTTCCCTCTGTGCAAATCACGCCCTCCGAGTTCTTCAAAGTAATCGTGCCTCTCGGTCAGTTCAATTTCCTCAGTCCAACCGACGCAAAGGTTTCGGTCATGGGTCCCCATGCTTCGGCCACGTGGGAAGATTTGAACCTGATGGTTGCAATTGCGTATCGTGCGCATACAGTGGATGCCATTGACCCCCTCACCGCTGTTGATCTTGGCATGCTCAATGAAATCGGTATCGACCCCGGCCAAGTGCAAGTAAGCCAGGGTGATGAAATCATGGTTTCCGGCTACCCGGCCCGCATCATAAATCTTTCCGTTGATATCGATCAGGCACCCCTCAAAGGCGAAGCTCTTTCAATTATCCTTACCGACCATTCCTACCTCTTTGTATTCGGCATGCAGATGCTGGTAAAGCCGACGAATGACTGGGAAAAGGATGGCAAAATGCGCTTCCAGCAGATTGCCAGGTCAATTAATTTTGATCCGAATGCCGACTCAAGCCTTTACGTCCGCTGCGATATGGCCACGGATCTCGAATACGGTTACAAGCAGGAAAAACCGATCAAAGTTGGCGGTGGTGAATTACTCGGCAAAACCAGGATGGAAGTCTTTATCAACAACCTCTTGGATATGCAGACCAGTTCTACGCTTGAGATTTTTCCATTGGACCCAATCCAGGCTGGCAGTCAGGTACTCTACCCATGGGAGTTTACTTCCCGGGGTGAAAAGCAGACGATTTATATCGATACTACCAATTTTGAGGAACCCAAAATCCCCATCGGCATCTCTTGTCGGGGCATCCTCCCAAGTATTGAGCTTGTAAAGCCATAACCTTGGTTGGTTTGTTTTCAAATTGACTAAACGAAGTCTCGCCGCCTAAAAGGTATTGTCACCCTCACTTGTGAAGGGTCTTCCAGAAACCTAAAACAGAAATATGAACCCCATGACGCTTTTGAGTCTCAACGCGATACTGACAGACTCTTCGCTTCGCTCAGAATAACAAAAATACATGCTCAATTAGCCTCAATTTGGTAAGTAATTTTTCTTTTCAATTTATCGAATATTTGCCTTTTTATCCGCCAGGCTACCCCAACTTGCCATAGGCTCATGGTGTACTTGTCGGGGGCATTGTGCGCGTTGGTATAGGCGTAATACTGGGTATTAACGTTCGCGTCGGCGTCGGAGTCGAGGTGAGAGTTGGTGTGGCGGAGGGTTGAGGTGGAGTTCCCACCACCGAAAAATAACCGCTCATCAGCCACTCTTCCCCCACAAATAGCTGCAACTCATAAGCCCCAGGCAGCCAATCCTCTGCCGGCATCTCCAGCGTGGCTAAACCGTAGCCGCCAGAGCCGCCTTCCCACTTACTGGTTGTCTGCTGGATGATCTGGCCATCCCGCAGCCAAACTTCGGACCATTGAGTGCCCTGGTCCATATTGTTGTAGGAGTAAAACCCGATGACTTTTAGAAGCGGGTTCTCAAAAACCTTTCCGGGCTCAATCGGTTGAAAATTTTCATCTGCTTCGGTTGCGAAAACCAATGAGCTGAAAACCAGGTTCGGGTTTGGCGTGACCAAGGATACAAATTGAGTAGCCAAAGCCTCTGGAATAGAGGGTGTATTAGTGACCGAGGGCGTATATGTGAGTGTAGGGGTCAGTGTGATGGTTGGAGTCAGCGTAATGGTAGGCGTAAGGGTGATAGTCGGTGTCAGCGAAGGGGTCAAAGATGGCGGAAAAACCTGGTAAGCCAGCCGTTCACCCCAACGCAGGTTCGTATAGGCAAACCCACCGAAAAGTCCCGCCACCAGCAACAATGCCACTCCCTTTTCAAATAAATGGCGCCTTTTGAAATAAAAAGGAATCTTTCGGCTGCTGCGGATGGCTTTTAATGCACTTGAAATAGCCCAGAAAGCCGCAAATGCTGCCAGAATACTGAGCATAATGATGGTGGTGTGGACGTCAATGCGCATGGATATTGCCTGAAATTATAGCAGTGATGCGCTTTACACTCATTTACCGCTTTGCCCCCTAATACAAAATAGCACTAATTCTTGAGGATGGTCGTCACAGCTGTAGCGCCGGTACCCCCCAAAGCCTGGATCATGCCGATCTTTGCGCCTCTTACCTGGCAATCCCCAGCCTCGCCTCTTAGTTGCTGCACTGCTTCGTAAGCCTGGTAGATTCCGTTTGCAGCCAAAGGAAAGCCCCTGGCCTTGCAGCCCCCCATGGTTTGGCAAGGCAGTGAGCCATTACGGTTCAACTCGCCATCCCGGGCCAATTTCCAGGCCTCGCCGCGTTGGGCAAAACCCGCGGCCTCCAGTGAAAGCAGGGCATGCAAGGTGGTTGCATCCTGGTATTCAAAAAAATCCAGGTCTGCGACTGAAATCCCAGCCTTTTCACAGGCAGCCTGCACCGAAACTGCTGCCGGCTCGAAGAAAAGCGGGTCTGGCCGGTCATGCAAGGCCAACCTGCCACTGATCAAGCTGCTGGCTGCCACCTCCACCGCTGCGCTGCGCTGATTTTTGCTTAGCAAATCTGCCCGGGTCAGCAGAAGGGCCGCGGCCCCATCCGCGTAAGGCGCCACATCAAAGAGGTTCATGGGCTCCGCAATCACCCCGGATTTGGCATAAGTCTCAGAGCTGATGGCTTTACGGTACATCGCCAGCGGGTTTCCAACCCCGTTTTGGTGTGCTAGTATCGCAAAGGCGGCCAAAGACTGTTTGTCCACCTGGTATTCGTGCAGGTAACGCTGCAGCAGCAAGGCCGCCTGGGCATTCAGGGTCATACTGGTCTCAGACTCAAAATCTGCGTCCAGCGTGCGTGCCAGCATGGTCTCCAGCTCCGCGTCTACATTGTCGCTGACCTTTTCCACCCCTACGACCAATGCGGTGTCCACAAAGCCGGAACGAATGGCCTGCATAGCCTGGTACAACGCCGCCGCACCGCCTGCCTCCGCTGCCTCAATCGTGTTGCCTTCTGCGCCATTCAAATTGGCGTACTCACTGATCAGTGCCCCTAAATTCGCCTGGTGGCTGATGCCTGCGGCCAGCATGTTGCCTACAAACAAGGCTTGAGGTTCCAGCTCCGGGGCCTCCTTGCGGGCCTGCAGGATAACTTGCACCGCCATATTTCGCAGCGATAAATCAAAGTAGTAGCCAACCGGCAAGGCGCCGATACCGACGATGACAACTTCAGGGTTTTGCCTCATTTGACCACGATTTCCCCTCGATAGCGCGTATAGGTGGCATAATCGATTTCCACCCGCCGCGCGATGTAATCCTGAGTCTTTTTGGCCAGCCCCTGGCGTTCCTTTAGCGCGGAAGTGGTTTCAAGCACAAAGGCATCCGAACCCGCCCCGGAACCATAAGACACCATCAAGATTCGCTGCCCAGCTTCCGCTATGTCCAGGATAGCCGTCAGTCCGATCATCGCCGCCCCCGAATAGGTATTTCCAATTACAGGGGAAAGAAGGCCAGTCTTGATTTGTTCCGTGCTGAAACCCAGTTCCTTGCCGATGCGCTGTGGAAACTTGGTGTTCGGCTGGTGGAAAACGGCATAATCAAAGTCTTTGGCCTTGAGCCCGGTTTCTTCCATCATCGTGCGCGCGGCGCTGCCAATATGTTCAAAGTAGGCCGGCTCACCGGTAAAGCGTTGCCCGTGTTCCGGGTAAATTGCGTGGGCGCGCCGCCAGAAATCCGGGGTGTCATCCACAAAGGAATATGCAGCTTCAATCTTTACCAGGGCCTCTTCTGCCGGTCCCAAAATATAAGCAGCTCCACCGCAAGAAGCGGTGTACTCCAGCGCATCTCCCGGTTTGCCCTGGGCGGTGTCCATGCCAATCGCCAGGGCGTATTCACCCATCTCTGAACCTACCAGGCCCATGCCGGCTACAAAAGCTTCCGTCCCCGCCTTGCAGGCAAACTCCCAGTCTCCTGCCGAAATGTTTTTGGAAGCGCCGATGGCTTCAGCCACTACAGTGCCGCTGGGTTTAACGGCATAGGGGTGCGATTCGCTGCCCACCCAAACCGCCCGCAGCTTCTGCGGGTCAAGTCGGGCTCTTTTGAGGGCGTTGCGCGCTGCCTCGATGGACATGGTAATCACATCCTCGTCCAGGCCGGCCACAGCCTTTTCCACGATGGGCAAACCTTCGTCGTTGGCGCCCCAAACCCGGGCTACTTCGCGGGCTGGCAGCCTATACATGGGCACAAAAGCTCCATATCCCACAATGCCAACTGCCCGCTTGGGCTTCAGTAAGAGTCCCTGCTTATCAAGGAATTTCTCTGTCAATTTTTCCTGTTCAAGTTCCGGTTGTTCGGCTGCATCTTGGTATGCATTCATTATTTTCTCCAGCTTTCCAAAATTTCCTCTGCGCGCGAAGCGCGAATGTCATTTTCTTTGATTAATTGCTCAGCCAGTCTGTCAACCTGGTGCGGCTCAGCCCCGGTTGCAATCGCCATTTGCCGGGCATGCAAAGCCATGTGGCCTTGTTGGATGCCTTCCGTCGCCAGAGCCCTGAGTGCCCCCAGGTTTTGCGCCAAACCGACTGCGGCAATGATACTCCCCAACTCGCGCGCGCTCTCAACGCCCATCAATTTCAAATTTGCCTTCGCGGTTGGGTGCACCCGCGTGGCTCCCCCCACGGTACCCACAGCCATGGGCATTTCAATTTCACCTACCAATTCGCCGTGCGTCCCCTTTTTCCAGCGGCTCAAACTGCCATAGCGGCCTTTCATGACCGCGTAAGCGTGTGCGCCGGCTTCAACAGAGCGCCAGTCATTGCCTGTCGCCATTACAACCGCATCTACCCCGTTCATGATGCCTTTATTGTGCGTGGCAGCCCTGTATGGGTCAACCGCCGCGAAAGCCCATGCTTCAATAATACTGTCCCTCACCTGTTCGCCGCTAAAATTATCAAACGCCAGCGCGGAAGCTGGAATC
>WOZB01000111.1 GCA_011620445.1 Anaerolineaceae bacterium
TGCTCGAACTCTTTGGGGTTGCCTGGATGCCCAATTATGCTTTTGAGGAAAGAGGCTCCTGGACTTACTTGCCTGCGTTCGAAGCTTAATCAATCCGTACTTCAAAAAGAAGCTGATCGGGATTGGGCCCGGCCAGCTTCTTTTTTCTAAAAATAATCTGAAAATCATAATGAAAGAAGCTCAGGCTCCTTGCCTAAAATTCGCTGCACTTGCAGGATGCTGAACAGAGCCAGTAGCGCTTCGACGCCGAGGAAAATAGGAAGATAATAACGCACGGAGACCAGGCTGAGCGCTAAAGCGATTACTCCGCTCCCAAGCAGGTAAGCCGGGTACAGGAGCAATAAAGCCCAGGCATTCTTGAGCGCCAAGCCTAGAGCTTGAGGTTCCTGCAGGAAGAAACAGGCAGCTGTTAACTGGCTGAGTGTGAAACAAATCAGTATTCCAAGCCCGCATAGAACCAAACCAACCAGCGAAAAGGTAGCCTGGTTAATAGCAAAGTACCAAAAGCCGACACTCAATAGGCCGATAATGCCCAGACTTGCCAGACCCCACACCAAAGCTTGCCGCCAATGCTGTCTGAAAGCTGCCCAAAATCCTGCAAGCCCTGTGCGAAAACCGTGCGAGAGGTCCGTCGTCACCTGCAGTAAGCCAAAATAGGCGATTGGTGCGAGCAGCACGGTCAAGGTCAGCAAAATGGAAAGCAAAGCTGCTGTGACCATATTCGACCAATCCTGCCACCAAAGTTGGCAGGCCTTCCAGAAGCTGGAAAAGGCGTCTTTGAGTTTTGGCGAGGGCATGCCGAGATTATAATATAGCCAGACGAGGATCATGGGAGCGAACGAATGCTGGATTTATTGAATGCGGTTTTGATTGTTGTGGATGTTCAGGGTCGCCTTGCCGAAAGTGTGGCCGAAGCAGAGGATCGCCTGGCAAAGATAATTACGCTTGTGGAAGGCGCAAAACTACTTGAATTACCCATCTTACTCACCGCCCAGGCACCGGAAAAAATCGGGCACACGGTCGCGAAACTGGCAGAGAAATTGCCAGGAACCCGGGAATTACCGCGTTCAGCCTTCAACATTTTTGCCGATGCCGAAGTTCTTAAGACTCTTGAGGGCTTTGGCCGAAAACAGGCTATCTTTTGCGGCTACGAGGCGCATATTTGTATTTATCAAAGCAGCCTGGCTTTGGTGAACGCTGGTTATGAGGTCTTTATCGTCGATGATGCGGTTTCGTCCAGGGACCCAAATAACAAACGGGTTTCTCTGGGAGAACTTGGAAAGCAAGCGCATATCCACATCGTCACAGTTGAAATGTTGTTTTTCGCTTTAATGAAAGACGCGAATCACTCTGCATTCAAAGCAGTTTCCCGACTCATTCGGTAAAACTTTTGTTTTTATCCTGACGTTAATTAAAAATTAATACTCGTCAGTTATATTTGCCTTTACCCTTAAAATAATTGGAGTTCCATGACACAATCCACCCCCAAAAAACGAAGCCGAGCCTGGCTAACCTGGCTTATTATCCTGATTATTCTGGCCACTGCAGCATTTTTTGTTATCCGATCAAGTCAAGCCGCTGCTTTAGAGGCTTTACAAGCTTTGGAAACAGCCCAAGTAAGCCGGCAAACACTGGTGACTAGCATTAGTGGAACAGGCACAGTAAGACCCGAACAACTTGAGACTCTATACTGGACGACCAGCGGCCATGTTGGCGAAGAAGCAGTCGCCCTTGGTCAGGAAGTCAAAAAAGGTCAAATATTGCTTTCGCTCGCCGAAGCTGATCTGCCCATTGAAATCCTTCAGGCACGCATCGATGCAGCTTCCATTCAGGAATCACTGGATAATCTTCCGGCGGATACCGATCTGCAGCGAGCCCAGCTTCAAGCCAAAATTAGTAGCTCGCGGCAATCACTCGAAACAATGCAAAATCAGTTGACTGAACTACAGACTCGCGTCTGCACCTCGTGGCATCTGGCAGACCTGCAAAGCCGCTTTGATGATGCTGAATCTACGTATACCCAGGAACCAACCCAGCAGAATAAAGCCAGACTTGATTTGGCGCGTACCAATCTTGATTTCTGTGATGAGAGTGTTATCAAGACGAAAATTTCCGATTTGGAAGCTCAAATAGAAAATCAGGAGACCAGCATCCAAAACGACCAGAAAGCTCTTGAAAAAATCAAGAATGGTCCTGATCCGGTAGTTGAAGAAAAACTGAAGAACCAACTTGCCATCGCCCAAAAACGCATGCAAGCTGCTGAAATCAGAGCCCCATTCGATGGTGTTGTCACTGCCATTTACACGCAGCCTGGCTCAGCAACTGCTCCAGGTGCCAAAGCCATCCAGGTGGCGGATTTACGCGCGTTTTACATTGACGTCCCAGTGGCAGAGGTAGATTTTCCCGCTATTGCGGTTGGCCAGGAGGCCGATCTTGTTTTTGATGCCTTTTTTACGGAAACCTATCATGGGGTTGTCACCCAAATTGACCAGGTTGGCCAGGAACAAGCCGGTGTGGTTACTTACAACGTCACCATCACTATGGCGGATGGGATAGACAAAATCAACCCGGGAATGACTGCTGGTGTAACGATTATTACCACGGCAAAGCCTAACGTTTTGGTGGTGCCTGCTGCTGCTGTCAAAACGGTGGAAGGTGATTCGGTTGTCTATGTTTTGAAGGACGGTGTGCCTCAGGCTGTTAAAGTGAGAGTAGGGGCCTATTCCAGCGAGAGTGTTGAAATTCTGGAAGGCGACTTGCAAGAAGGTGAAAGGCTCGTTCTTAACCCGCCCAGTAATATCATACAACTCTTCACACAAAGCGGGCGGACGCGTTGATCCCAAATACAAAAACTGACCCCGTCATTGATGTCCGGGATTTAAAGAAGGTTTACCACATAGGCGAGATTGAAGTGCCAGCCTTGCGTGGGGTGAACATCCAGGTCCAAAGGGGTGAAGTAGTAGCTATCATGGGCCCTAGCGGATCGGGCAAGTCCACCTTAATGAACATGATCGGCTGCCTGGATTCACCATCGGACGGTGTTTACATCCTGGATGGCTTGCAGGTCTCTGATTTAAGGGATGATGAACTTGCTGAGGTTCGCAACAAGAAAATCGGCTTTGTCTTTCAAAAATATAACTTGCTTCCACGCGTCAGCGCGCTTGAAAATGTTGAACTGCCCATGCATTACAGTGATGAGAATTCCCACATGCAGCAGCGTGCCACCGACGCGCTCAAAGCCGTAGGCCTTGAGGACCGCATGCGCCATAAGCCAAATGAACTTTCGGGGGGTCAGCAACAGCGCGTAGCCATTGCCCGCGCAATTGTAAACGAGCCCGCCATTATTCTGGCCGATGAACCAACAGGCAACCTTGACTCCCAAGCTGGCAAGGAAATCATAGACCTTCTGTTGGGGCTAAACCGAGAACGCGGTACCACATTAATTATTGTGACTCATGATCCGGATGTCTCAGCGGCTGCCCAACGCGTCATTCACTTGCGAGACGGTTTGATTGTGGGTGAAGGGGAGTCCAGATGAAACTACTTCAAGTCCTTCGTGAAGCCATCCGCAGCATTAACAGCAATCGTACCCGTTCTTTCTTGACGATATTGGGCATCATAATCGGCGTTGCCGCTGTTATCGCGTTGATGGCAGCTGGACAGGGTGCCCAGGCATCAATTACAGGTCAAATCCAATCGATTGGCACCAATTTGATCTATGTCATGCCGGGCAATCAACTGACTACTGCCACTAATCGCCGGCCGCTCACACTTGCGGATTCAAGAGCCCTCGCAAATAAATTGCGCGCCCCACATATCCGCAACGTCGCTCCGGTCATTACCGACAACAACGATGTCTCTTATGGCAAAGAAAGCCTGCAAACCACCGTTTATGGTGTGGAGCCCGGCTTTGAGATTGTTCAGAACCTGAGCCTGTCTGATGGTGCCTTTTTTACCCGCGCCGAGATCGATTCGCGGGCTTCCGTAGTGGTGCTGGGGCCGGCCCTGGCCGATCATATTATTGGCAAACATGAAGGCATAATCGGGATGGTTGTCCGCATTAACGATTATCCTTTCCGGGTAATTGGAGTTACTACATCCAAAGGCGGCAGCCAGTTCAACAACCCGGATACATTTGCCTACATCCCCCTCACCAGCATGCAAGCGCGGGTCAAACAAGATCTCAGTTCCGGCAGGGTCAATTATATTCTGCTGCAGGCAGAAGATGAAGAATCCGTCAAACTAGCCATCGATGAAGCGGCCCTGGTTTTGCGCGAAAATCACCGCTTGAACCTCAGGCAACCGGACGATTTCTCGATCACCAACCAGGAGGACTTTCTTTCGATTGCCAGTTCAATTACCGGTGTGCTGACAATTTTCCTGGCAGGAATTGCGGGGATTTCCCTGCTTGTAGGCGGGATTGGGATCATGAATATCATGCTGGTATCCGTGACTGAGCGTACTTCCGAGATCGGCTTACGAAAGGCGCTGGGTGCCAGAAAACTGGATATCATGCTCCAATTCCTCAGCGAATCGGCCATGCTCAGCCTGATTGGTGGCATCCTGGGCATCCTGATAGGTTGGGGCCTGGCAAGCCTGATTGGCTTTGTGGCAGCACAGTCAGGGACCGATCTGATACCCGTTGTGGGTTGGGATGCCATCCTTTTAGCCACCCTCTTCTCGACCGCGGTAGGTCTCTTCTTTGGCTGGTACCCTGCCAGCCGTGCAGCCAATCTGCAACCGGTTGAAGCACTGCGCTACGAGTAAATCGGTGAATGGAAATAAAAATGGCTGGCCAAATTTAGCCAGCCATTTTTGATTCACAGACGCGTTATGGTCTTGAACCTACTACCAAATCAAGTTCGACTTCGCCAGAGCTACGCAATACGGTGAATGTAACCGTATCACCGGGGTTCTTGTTCAGGATGAGATAACTCAACAAATCGCTAAAGGTAATTACCGGTTTGCCATCAATTGCAATAATCAAGTCACCGCCTTTACCTGTCTGGCTATCGGCTGGCACAAGGCCGGCCTTGGCCGCTGGTCCGCCAGGGACGACATCGACAATATAAGCACCGCTGGCTTGGGGAAGTTCCAATTCTTTTGCCAAAGTAAGGCTCATACGTTCATCAGACATCGCCGAAAGACCCAGGTACGGGTATTCGTATGTGCCGTTTTCGATAAGGGAAGGCACAACCCTGCGGACGATGTTTGAAGAAATTGCAAAACCGATGCCGGTGTTTACTGCGCCGCCGGAAAGTGACATGCCAGCTGTCTGGATGGCGCGATTGACTCCGATGACCTGCCCTTGCAGGTTCAGCAAAGGCCCGCCTGAGTTGCCAGGATTGATGGAAGCATCAGTTTGCAGCAAGTCACCTGCCGCAAAGAACTGGATGGTCCCTTGGGTTGGGTCTCCCGAAGAACGCAGAGAGTCAAGTGTACGTCCGTGGGCTGAAATGATGCCCATGGTCATGGTTCCGCCCAGGCCGTAAGGGCTGCCAATGGCAACCACAATGGTTCCCACCGGTGCCTGGTCAGAATCACCCAGAGGCAAAGGATGCAGTTTATCTGCTGGTACATCCACTTTAACAACCGCTAAATCGGAGTCCAGGTCTCGGCCTATGGTTTCACCAAACACCTTGGTTCCATCCGCGAAATCAACTTCGAGTGATTGTACGTCCCCAGCCACATGGTAGTTGGTAACGATGTGGCCTTCCTTATCGATCACGAAACCAGTTCCCTCGCCGGCACCTTCAGCGCTGGTAAAACGGATCATTACAACCCCAGGCAAAGCTTGCTGGTAGACCTGCTGCAAGTCAGCCTGCAAGTCTCCAGAGGCTCCAGCGATGGGAGCCGCAGGTTGGGCTGGGATGGTGGTTGCAATCGGCCCGGTGGCACCTGGCTGGGAGGAATCTGCACTGCTTTGCGCGGTGGATGTTGGGTTGGTCGCCGTGGGAGTAGCAAGTGCTGGTACCAGCTCAGGCAATCTCGGAAGTTTGGGTATGTTCTGGGTGTTAATCGAACAGGCCACGCTGGCTAGCGCCAGGACAAGGATCAGCATAAAAGGGATAAATCTTTTTGTTTTCATAGGTTCAGCTTCTTTCTCAATGTGAGAGTATCTCTTCACTAATTATAATCAAACGAAATCTCAGGCTAACTG
>WOZB01000139.1 GCA_011620445.1 Anaerolineaceae bacterium
CAAAGGATCTTGATTGGCTGAGCTTATTGGCCTCACTGGTAAAAGCGGTGCAGGCAAGACCAGGCTTTTTCAGGAGATTGTTAACGCCGCTAAAAGTGCTGGCTTAACCGTTTTTGGTTTTTTCTGCCCGGCAGTTTTCGAGGGGGGAAAAAAGATCGGGATTGAAGTAACTTTACTACCTGGTGGCGAGGTTTTTCTGTTGGGGTCTCTTGAAAAGCGTAAGAATTGGCAGTCAATCGGACACTGGTGGATGGACCCTTCCGTTTTCGAATTAGCGAATGAGCATCTGAGATCATTTTCGAGCAGCGATTTATTGTTTATCGATGAAATTGGACCAGCAGAAATTGATGGCAATCAAGGTTGGACTGAAGCGCTGAATTTGCTGAAGGAAGATAGTTTTCGAATAGGAGTCGTGGCTTTTAGGCCAGCTTTCATTGGCTATTTCAAAGAAAATTACCCCGGGATAAAAATTATTAACCTGGATGAAGATGATCAATCCGAAATTCGAAGCTTGATGGAGCGGTTTTGCAAGCCCGAAATCACAGGTTGAGCTTGGTTATAATCTACTTATGGAAACTGATACACAAACCAGGATGAGCTTGCGAGGTCATCTCGAAGAGCTCAGACATAATTTGCTCCTGAGCCTGATAGGGTTGGCCGTTGCGGTGGCTGTTTCCTTTATATTCACGCCACGTGTGATTGATTTCCTTGCAGTACCCGTAGGCGGTATAAGCCACCTGCAGGCAATTGATGTAACCGAAACTATCCAGGTTTACATGAAGGTCGCTTTGCTTTGCGGTGTGATACTGGCATCACCCTGGATTTTCTACCAAATGTTCCTCTTCATCGGCAGAGGTTTGACTAAAGCAGAAAAAAGAGGACTGCTGATTGCCATCCCATTCGTAACTCTGCTTTTTGTGGGTGGGGCAATCTTCGCTTTCAAAATCATGCTGCCGCCGGCAATGCAATTCTTTTCAGGCTTATTGAACATCCAGACGGTTATCCGCATTCGCTCCTATTTCGATTTCACGGTCAACCTGATTTTTTGGATAGCCGTGAGTTTTGAACTCCCCTTGCTTTTCTACATTTTGGCTCGCTTTGGAGTTATCACGGCTAACCAGATGACTAAAGGTTGGCGTATTGCCGTCATCGCCGTCGCGCTGTTGGCTGCATTAATTACCCCTACACCTGACCCTGTCAACATGGCGATCTTTATGATTCCGCTTTTTGGATTATATTTACTAAGCATACTATTAGCGCGGCTGGCGCAAAGAAACCGTACCGCCGCAATGAAGGAGTAAGTTATGAATATCGGATGGCCTGAAGCTATTCTATTTATTGTGATCATTCTTTTGGTTTTTGGTGTTGACCGCATCAGCCGAGTGGCAGGGGAAATGGGAAAGGGCGTCAAAGCTTTTAAAGAAGGCTTAAACGGTGGAGAAAAACCCACCAATCCCGAAGGGGCCGAAGAACCTAAAGACAAGACAGCAGAGAAGTAAGCGCATCACCCGCTAACATTATGCCGTTTTTGAATCTAGGCTGGCCTGAAATTGCGTTTATCCTGATAATCGGGTTTATTTTGCTTGGGCCTGACCGGATTACCAAAACCGCCCAAGATCTTGGCGAGTGGTTAGGAAAGCTCAAGAAAAATGCCACCTTTCGTGAAGTAGTCAAGACCACAGACGAAATACGCAACTATCCACGCAAGATCATGGATGAGGTGCGCTTTGAAGATATCGTTCTGTATGATGACCCTTCGATCTATGATGACCGGATGCGCGATCACCCCATGCGCATGAGCGGCAGTGAACGCCTAAAAACTGAGGCACCGCCGGAAGACGAAACAGCAAGTGAAGATAGCAAAAACCAGGCTTGAGGGTCTGGTTTTTTTATTCTTGGCTTACTTTAGCCGCGCAAAAGGGCATTGAAGGTATTTATCATATTTGCGAAAGCCTGTCCGGTTTCCTGAGGAATAGGGTCAGACTGATGATTGAAGGCTGCTTCGAAGATGGCAAGCAGTTGGGATTCTGTAAATTTATTCGCAAAAGCCATGATCTTTCCCGGATTAGCTAGAATTTGGGGCAGGTCAATGAGAAATTGCTGCTTAACGATGGAAGGTATTTGGGCATATTCAATGGCTGCTTCGACACGGTTGAAAATTGGCGTTTCTTCCCTGTGAGTTTGGATACCTTGGAGGGTCAGTTCGACATTGCTGCCTGCTGGTACGTCCCCAAAATCGACCCGCAAAACGTGCTGGCTTTCGTAATAGTCCCACGATGGGTAAATATTCTCACCGCCGATACGGCAAGTTAGCTTCTCTGGTTCTGAGATGCCAATTACCTCGACCATCCATGTACGGGAGTCTAGAGCTCCATTGAAATTACCCTGGCGAGGACTGATATTGAATTGCCAGGTATCCCCTGAAAGCTCCTGCTGAATTTCCGTTAATGCAAATTCGCCATTCTGATAACCTTGGGATATCCCATCATCTTCGTAAAGGCTAAATGTACTGACTTTGCCTGGTACAGTCCGCACGGTTAAGGACGCAGGCAGATCGACACCGTTGGAGATGCCGTCGTTGTTCAAAGGAATGAGGGAACCTGGGGCAATAAATGCTGGGATATCCTGCAACCGGCCATACACAACCGTCCACGAACCGCCTTGCAGATACTCGCCGGTGAAGAAGTTAAACCAGTCACCCCTGGGAAGCCAGACCACTTGCCGGGAAAGACCGGTGGATGGATCGATGGGTCTGTTGAAAGGGGCAACGAATATTTGTTGGCAAAAGAGATAAGACTGTGGTGAAGTATAGGCAGCAGGTGCATCCGGCCAACGGTAATAAAGCGGTAGGATGGGGGGTTCTCCGCTGTCAGCATTAACCCAGGATGCATTGTAGAGCAAAGGAATCAGGCGGTGGCGCAATTGCATGGCTTGCCTGGCAGCTTCTTCCACATCCAGGCCATGTTTCCACGGC
This sequence comes from Anaerolineaceae bacterium, assembly GCA_011620445.1. Classification (GTDB taxonomy): domain Bacteria; phylum Chloroflexota; class Anaerolineae; order Anaerolineales; family Anaerolineaceae; genus Mesolinea. The sequence goes on from WOZB01000139.1 coordinate 2,975, forward strand.
AAACGTTCGCAGTAGCGGTTATTCGTTGAATGCAGGCGGAAAATGGGGCTAAAAACGCCAAATTGGACCCATCTCAGGTACAACTCATCATTTTCAATTCCCTCGCAATGTCCGCCGATATCGTGGCTCCACCAACCGAAGGCAACATTGCTGGCAGTCGCGGTGAAGTAGGGTTGGAAGGCAAGAGTTTCCCAGGAAACAATGCTGTCACCGGAGAAGCCGATCGGGTAGCGATGTCCTCCCAAACCTGGCCAACGAGAGAAGACGAAGGGACGTTTGGTAGCATTACGCCCCAAGTCAAAGTAATGCAGGTGATTGAGCCAAAAGAGCGGGTCGAGGCCGGCTGTTTTAGTCTTTGTGCCCTGCTGCCAATCTATCCACCAAAAATCAATACCCTGAGCTTCCATGGGGTGATGGAGCAGCTCAAAGTAAGCCTTGGTGAAACTCGGCGAGGCAATGTCGAATGCCACAGGTTTTTTGGTTTCTGGATCTATGCCAACAGCCTCTGCCATCTGGGGATAGGCTGCCTCATGATTGTGCACACCTTCCGCTGGGTGCAGGTTGAGCGCGATACGTAGTTTTTGATCATGCAAGAAACGCACAAATCCGTAAGGATCGGGGAAGAGTGCCTTGTTCCAGGTGTACCCCGTCCAACCTGAAGAAGCATTGCCGGTCTTGGTGATATGCCAATCCATATCCACAATACAGACCGAGAGGGGGATGCGATGGGCTTCAAAGTCGCGTATTAATTGGGTGAGTTCTTCCTGGCTGTAATTCCAGAAGCGGCTCCACCAATTTCCGAGTGCCCAACGCGGTAGTAAACCTGGCTTTCCGCTAAGAGTTTGATAGTCCTGAATAGCCTGCAAATAATCTTTACCATAGCCAAAAAAGTAATAATCTTTCTTGAATGGACCGCTTACCCGCGGCTGAAGCCAGCCATCCTCTGAGAAAACCAACGAGGTAGAGTCGTCCACAAGGCTCCAACCGGAGCGTGAAACGAGGCCATTATCAAGCGGAATTGGGCCATTGGCTCTGTCAAGTGTGCGGGCAGTACCCTTCAGATTGCTAAAGTCGGCATCCCCAAAGTGCCATTCGTGCCCGCTTTCCTTGAGAACAATATTGAGGTCTCTCCAGAAAAACTCACCATTGAGCTTGTAGCTCAAATAAAGATAGGCTGTTTCGATATGCAGCCAACCATTTTCTTCCCAGGTTTTGAATTCAGGGACCGCTTGTAGGCGGTACCAGAAAATCTGAGATGGCCGGTCTTCGAATACTTTATCAATGTCGTATTCCAGGCGGATCAAACGGTCTTTAAGAACCGTGAAACGAACATTACCTGATTGGATGATGGCAGCCGCTTGGGCTAAGGGTTGGAAAGCAGGGCGGTGAAAAGACATGTGCACTCCTCGTTTCAATAAGTAGTCCAATTGTAACTTTCAAAGGTAATTTATGGAAAATAAGTGCTACCCAGGCTCCTGATCTTAGTGAACTGATAAAATTAGGCAACTTAACGGAGGTCCCATGACAGAAATTGAGAATTTAGCGGAAGAATTTGTAGCCAAAGAATTAACCGGTCAAGTTGATGAGAATCCTGAGGTGGGGGTCAGTGCCAAAGGAAAGTGGCAGACGCTTGTGGCCCTTTCTCTGGGGTATTTTGTAGACCAGGGTGAAGCGCAGGCGATGTCGATATTCAGCCCGGTTCTCAGGCAGCTCTGGGGGCTTTCCATCATGAACCTCTCCCTGATTACTTTTGTCCGCTCTTTGCTGCAATCCCTCAGTTCACCTTTCTGGGGATATCTGGCTGATAAGTACAAGCGCAAAAAGGTAATATTTTGGGGGACAGGGATTTGGGGCATTTGGACTATCATGGTTGGGCTAACGCAGAATTTTGGCCAATTATTGGCGGTGAGAGTCATTTCTGGCATTGGTTTGGGGTGCCTGATGCCTGCAACTTTCTCGATCGTTGCGGACACTTTCGCTCCCAAAGTTCGCGGTAAGATGCTGGGCATTCTCGAAGCGATCGGTACCCTTGGCATCATCATTTTTGCCGTAGCCTTAAGTACGTTGGCAACTCCTGAGGGTTGGCGTTGGGGTTTCATCATTTTAGGTGCTGCGAGTGTTCTCTCAGGCTTGGTCATCTTGATTTTTGTCAAAGAACCCGTGCGTGGGGCAGCTGAACCCGAAATGAAGGGGAAGCTCACGGCGAAGGATGCGGACCGCTATCAGACAACCGTGGATGGCATTAAGAAGGTGCTGGCTATTCCCACTATCCGCGTTGCAATTTTGCAGGGTTTGGCAGGTTCAATGCCCTGGGTGATCATGGGAGCATTTTTCATCCTTTGGTTGGTTGAAAATCGCGGACTGAGCACGCAGGAAGCCCCACTGGCTTTCGGGGCGATTCTGATTGGTATGGCATTCAGTGCCATCATCGGCGGTGTCTTGGGGGATTGGGCAGAGAAGAAAAGTCCGAAATATGGGCGCACCATCGTAGGGCAGATATCGGTCTTTGCCGGGATTCCTTTGACATACATCCTGTTGACCCAAACGGCTGAATGGTCCATGATGCAGATTACCTTATTTTGCTTTATCACGGCACTGTTTATTGGGTGGCCGGGTAAGGGCTCTAAAGAGCCGATGATGCAAGGTGTGGTTCCACCGGAATTGCGGTCCACCGCGTTTGCTGCCACCACATTTATTGAAAGCGGATTTGCCGCAATCATTGCTTTGCTTTTCGGCTTTTTGGCAGACAAGATTGATTTGCAGACCGCCATGTTGTGGACCATACCCTTCCCCTGGCTGCTTTGCGGCCTGCTTTTTTCGGGTTTTTACTTCACATATCCAAAAGACTCGCAAAAATTACGGGCGACAATGCATGAACGAGCTCAGGAACTGGGCATTGAACCCAGCGGCAGGGATTAGTAAGCTTAAAACAAAAGAGATCGCATAAACGATCTCTTTTTTCTGCGGGAGCGACGGGAGTTGAACCCGCGGTCTCGGCCTTGACAGGGCCGCATGTTTGACCACTACACCACGCCCCCGAAATGCAGGAAGGTAGTTTATCATGCCGTTTCGTATTCGTCAAGCACTGCACAAGCACGGCAGCGATAGACTGGACACGGACCTGATTCGCCAGGGTAAAGCTGGTTCTCT
>WOZB01000220.1 GCA_011620445.1 Anaerolineaceae bacterium
GTACAAGACGGTGATCGTTCCAGAGGTGGACGCCCCCGAAGCGGCATTGATCCCCGATATCACGGTTATCCCTGCGCCAACCCTGAACGCGCTTTACGATCACCTGACTGGAATGAAGGTGCTGGACGCTGCCGACCCGCCGGACCATCGCCCGGAAGACGTGCAGGTGGAGACGGATTTCAGCGATATCAAAGGCCAGGAACATGTCAAGCGCGCCCTGGAAGTGGCCGCTGCGGGTGGGCATAACCTGCTGATGATCGGCCCACCGGGAGCAGGGAAAACCCTCATGGCGAGGGCGCTGCCATCCATCCTCCCGGCGATGACGATTGATGAAGCCCTGGACGTGACCCGCATTTACAGCGTGGCCGACCTGCTGCCTTCGGACGTCCCACTGATCCGGGCCAGGCCGTTCCGTGCGCCGCACCACACCATCAGCCACGCGGGTCTGGTGGGCGGCGGCAACTGGCCGCACCCGGGCGAGATCAGCCTGGCGCACCGGGGGGTCCTGTTCCTGGATGAGCTGCCGGAATTCAGCTCGAAGGTGCTGGAAGTCCTGCGCCAGCCTTTGGAGGATAAGGTTGTGACCATCAGCCGGGCGCAGGGCTCGCTGACCTTCCCGGCGAATTTCCAACTGGCCGCAGCGATGAATCCCTGTCCGTGTGGGTATTACGGCGATCCCTCACGACCCTGCACCTGCTCCTCCACCATGGTCACGCGCTATCAGAAGCGGATCTCCGGCCCATTGATGGATCGGATCGACATTCACATGCAGGTGCCGAGGGTGGAATACCAAAAACTGCGGGATTTGCAGCCGGGAGAAAGTTCCGCTGCCGTGCGGGCGAGGGTGGAAGCGGCCCGGGAACGGCAGCGAGTGCGTTTTGAGGGGACCGGGATTGCCAGCAACGCGGACATGCGCCCGGCGCAGATCCGGAAATACTGCGAACTGGATGAGCCTTGCCAGGCGTTGATGAAGACGGCCATGCGCCAGTTGCAGCTCACCGCGCGGGCCTACCACCGGGTGCTGAAGCTGGCCCGGACGATTGCAGACCTGGCCGGGGCGGTGGAAATCTCGCAGGTGCATCTGGCGGAAGCGCTGCAGTACGGCCGAAGGTGGATGTGATGTAGCACTCATTGAGTGAGACACAATTGCTGGTTGAAATGCCATCGAAAATAAATCTCTTTGCTGCTTGATGTATGTCAATCTATGGTGTATAGTATATGTGTAAAAGATAGTATACTGGAGGTGTTGGATGGAACGTACTCAGATCATGCTTGAAGAGGAACAAAAACAAATTCTTAAAAATATTTCCGAAAAAGAGAATCGCTCTTTTTCAGAGCTTGTGCGCGAAATGCTTAATAAACAAATAGAACAACATCAAAAATCACAATTGGCCGATGCTGCCAAGGCATTGCTGGCTGATTATGAAACAGACGCAGAACTGACAGCTTTTACATCTTTAGATGGGGAAGACTTCCATGCATAGGGGAGAAATTTGGTTAATTAATTTGGACTCAACCATTGGCGCCGAAATCAAGAAATCACGGCCGGCAGTCATTGTAAATATTGATGAGGTTGGAGCCCTCCCATTGCGGATTATTGTTCCCATCACAACATGGAAAGACCGCTTCTCGAAGGCGCCCTGGTTGGTCCAGATCCAGGCAAATGAACGCAACGGTCTGGAAAAGACATCTGCAATGGATGCTTTCCAAATCCGTTCGTTGTCAACTCAACGATTTGTTCGGAAAATAGGAGAAGTGGACCCAGAGACCCTTTCAGCCATTCTTGAGGCTGTAAAGATTGTACTTGGATCATAAGAAACGAGATGGCTTAGCGTTAACTCTTTCCCATGGATTTTAATTTTTCAATGATCTCGGGATACTGATGAAGAAGGCTATGCGCCAGTTGCAATTGACCACGCGTACCTACCACCGGATCCTCAAGCTGTCCCGGACGATCGCAGACCTGGCCGGGGCGATGGGGAGATCACACAGGTGCATCTAGCTGAGACGTTGCGGTACCGGTCGAAAACAGAGATTGAATGCCGATGATTAAGCAGTCACCCTCTGCACTCTTAGGATTAAGATTTATAAATAATGGATGATAAACTAATACGTACATCACCCAGGTTGCCGTACGAAGGGCTTGGAATTTGGGTATAAATATTCAAGAATCTATGTAGGAATGAAAACTAATGAAATCATTTGCTCATCGGACACCAAAATATATATTTTCTCGTTTCATGGACGTTCTTTATCGAAAAACACATCCCGATAACCCTTGGCTTACTCCAAAAGCGATAAGATATCTCGATGCTTGGATCAAAAGTGATTATATAGCAGCAGAATTTGGATCAGGAACCAGTACAATATGGTTGGCCAAACGGGTTGCTGTTTTAACAAGTGTTGAACATGATCAGAACTGGCATATGAAGGTCAGTCAAATGCTAAATGATTGTGGTCTGGAGAACGTTAATTATATTTTGGCAAGTGAAAAATCTTCTGATTATGAAAATGTTGATGAATCAGATTACCTGAAAAAAGCATTAGATCTTCCCGAAAATAAACTCGATCTGGCTCTGGTTGATGGAAAGCATAGAAGTCAATGCTCAAATATTTTGATTAATAAACTTCGCCCCGGTGGATTGTTAATTATTGACAATGCAAACCTATATTTACCGTGTGAATCGAATAGTCCGAATTCAAGATCTATTATTGAAGGTCCTGCCTCAAGAGAATGGGAATTATTCTGGAACTCAGTTCGAGATTGGGAGAAGGTTTGGACAAGCAATGGTGTATTTGATACTGCATTATTTTTCAAACCAGTCTCGATGAATTGAACTCCTGAAGAATTTTCTAAAAAAATGATGCTGACCTGCCCCTATACGTTATACAAATCCTTATAGTAATCCACCCGGCTGAAATTAAGTATCCTGAATTAAGGCAGCAATCGGAATTTTTATGCCACACGCTTGCCCCTGTGGGTATTACAGCGACCAGACGCGGCCATGCACCTGCTCTTCAACTATGGTGACGCGCAATCAGAAGCGGATCTCCGGCCCATTGATGGACCGGATCGATATTCGCATGCAGGTGCCGTGGAGATCACACAGGTGCATCTGGCTGAGGCGTTGCAGTACCGGTCGAAAACGGAGATTGAATGCCGATGATTAAGCAATCCCCCTCTGCACTCTTAGGATTAAGATAATTCGTCTTTCACGTGATTATGGATATGAAATTTTATGAAAATCCCAACCCGTGATGGTAAAGCATTATTTCAAACCTTGTTAAAGGATTGATTTGGAAAACCCTTTTACGAGGTTGTTTGTTGGTTAATGGGAACATCATGAGTATAATTAAATGGATTGGCAGCGGGGGAATGGACGTTAATCCCCTGGCAGGCAATTTGGATATGATATTTGTCAACGAACTGGACGAGTTGAATATGGCTCAATGAAATGGGTAACACCAAAGAAAGCGACGAGAAGTGGAATTTTTACTTAATCCTGATGTAGCTTTTATTTTTCTGGGCGCAGCATTATTAATAACGATATTCGCATTACTGGCGCCCGGCTCGGGCGTGCTTGAAATTATCGCATTGGTACTTCTGTTTGCTGTTGGATATTCAATGGCAAATCTGCCATTCAACGCCTGGGCATTGGCTTTGTTGTTGATAGGGATCGTGGCTGTAGTAGTGACTTTCCGACGTGCCAGAAAATGGTATTTTATTGCCGGGTCAATTCTAATCCTCGTTATTGGATTGGTTTTTGTTTTCAGAGGCGAAACCGCTGTTTTAGGTGTTAACCCCTGGCTGGCGGTAATCGGTGCTGCCGGAATCGGTGGTTTTGTTTGGATTATCGGCAACAATGTTTCCAAAACATTTCACCAAAAACCATATACCGACCTGAATAGCATGGCAGGTATGGTTGGCAGGGCTACCACAGAGATTTCAACGGATGGCAGCGTTTATGTGGATGGAGAAAACTGGTCCGCTGTCAGTGATGAACCCATCCCCGCAGGAAGTCAGGTCAAAGTGATGCAGCGTGAGGGATTGGTGTTAAAAGTGGAAATGGTTAAAGAGACGAAAAAGAAAAAATAAAGCAACACTAATCTGATTTGGAGGTCCAATGCTCGATTTTAATTTAGTTCCTTTGTTAATTGTCCTGATTGTAATCGTGGTTATTTTCATTTTGGCAAAATCGATTCGCGTTGTTCCCGAATATCAACGCCTGATCGTTTTTCGCTTGGGCCGTAGTATCGGTGAACGCGGGCCGGGTTTTGTCATGCTTATCCCTGTAGTTGATAAAGCGGTCATGGTCGATTTGCGCGAACAAGTCCGGGAAATACCTGTACAGACATCAATCACCAAAGATAATGCGCCCATTTCCATCGACTTTATATGGTTTTATAAAGTGATTGAACCTATCAAGACCGTGCTTCAAGTGGGTAATTTTGAATTGGCCGCTCAAGGGATTGCCACGACGACCTTGCGGTCCGTGATTGGCAGCATTTATCTGGATAGCGTGCTCTCTGAACGGGAACAGATCAATAATGCCTTGCGCACCCGGTTGGATGAAGTGACTGAGCGGTGGGGCGTTAAAGTGACCAACGTGGAAATCCGGGAAATCATCCCTCCCAGGGAGGTCCAGGAATCCATGAACCGACAGTTATCCGCTGAACGCGTCCGCCGGGCTGCCGTAACCGAATCTTTGGGGACTCGTGAAGCGGCGATCAATGTTGCTGATGGTCAGAAGCAGGCTTCCATTCTTCAGGCGGAAGGGGCCCGTCAGGCACAAATGTTGAACGCTGAAGGGTACGCAAAAGCACTGGAAACGATTTTTAACGCCGCCAAGGAAATCGATTCAAAGACGATCACCCTGAAGTATTTTGACACGCTTAAAGAGTTAGGGGCTGGCGCTTCAACAAAATATATTTTCCCCATGGAATTCACATCGATGTTAGGGGATTTTATCAAGACTCGTAATAAAGACTCCTGATTCGTCCATTAACTGTGCAAACGTAACCAACGCCTCGGTCATAAGAACTAACCGAGGCGTTTCTGTTTTGAAATTCCAATTGAGCTACAATGAGGTTACATCAAAGCATTGAAGGCTTCAAGCACCAGAAATACCGGCCACACCATAGCCTTCAATAGACCCAGCACGCCCATCCAAAAAGTTGACGCCTGGCCGATAAAGAAGATGGCTGCGCCAATCAACCCCAAGCCGTAGACGGCATCACTTGCACTGCTTTTGTTGTGGACGTTTCTGCATTCTTTTTGGTGGTACTCAACCTGATTTGTTTCCATAATTTTTGATCTCCTTAAAATAGATTAGATTATTTACAGTCAGATATGATGACAAAATGAGTGCCTGCCTCCATAGATTATCTATTGTATTGTTTGGTGGGGAAGCATATTTTGGATGTTGGATATAATAAAGGTGTTTGAAATCCAATGTTGAACTGAGAGGGATGAGGAAATGCGTCGAGGGAAGTTATTTTTAAGCCTGGTTATGATGGGATTGTCTGCTTGCTCACCAACCAAATTAAACCCCCAAACTTCGGAAACGCAAGCTGTTGAGAACGTGGCAACAGCTACCCAGGAAGCGACACCGAAGCGTAAATGGGAGTGACCCGCGTCCATTATTGGCCTTACCGTCGGATGACCTCTGGCCCAGCTGGCAGGTGAGGATTAATCCTTCGTTTGGTTTAAGTAATAATTGGAGAATCATGTTTGTAAGGAAGATGGCTGGTCTATTGAATCCCTGGCTGAGATTTGAAAGGCAGGTTTATGATGAATAAAAAGATTTTCTTTGTTCTATCCGGTGTCTGCATTGTCGCTATTCTGGTGGCATGCAGTCCTTCCCAGGCACAAATCGATCAGCTCTCCACCCAGATCGCTGGTGAAATCTATGGTTCATTGACGGCCACGGCTGTTCAGACTTTGACTGCGCCTGTTGCGACACCAACACCCATAACGGCTGAAGTTGACTCCTTAGCCTATCCAGTTGAGCCGGTCATTGGGCTTCCTCAGGGCACGGACGGTTACCCCTGGTGGAATGATAGTGTATTTTATGAGATCTTTGTGCGCTCTTTCTTTGACAGCGATGGGGATGGGATTGGTG
>WOZB01000154.1 GCA_011620445.1 Anaerolineaceae bacterium
ATCCAATGGAAATTGGGCTTGAATGAGCGATTGCAGAATTACCTGGTGAGATTCCATCAAACGCAGGGCTGGTTTGAAGGGTCCGCAGCGTGAGCCTATAAGTTGGATTTCATCGACCACCAGGCTGGACAGATTGACCGAGACATCGCCGGCAAATGTTGACTTCAATACCAGGGTGCCCGCAGCTCTAAGTAAACGTTTGGAAGTAGCAAAACCTTCCGCAGAACCCGTCACTTCAACTACCACATCGGCAGATTTTTCTCTTAACTCCGCGGCATAGGCTGACCGTATGCCAAGTTTCCTGAGCATTTCTGCCGGTTCCGGTCTGCGTACGAGCACCGTTAGATCACACCCCGTCAGCTTCAGTACCTGCGCAATCAGGATCCCCAGGCGTCCTGCACCAACAACGTACACTTTGTCTGACGGCCTGAATTGAACTTGCTCGAGAATTTGCATAGCAGCCGCCAGCGGCTCTGTAAAGACTGCCATTTCATCAGGCACGGAATCAGGCACCGCCACCAGATTAGGCAATGGCAATTTTGTGAATTCTGCAAACACACCGTTATATAGATGGATCCCGAGAGTCCGCCGATTTTCACAATGGCCTGTACGACCTTGCCTGCAAGGTTGACATTGCCCACACCATACCGAAATTGTGCCGACAACTCGTTTGCCTTCCCAATCAGAATTTCCAGGTGCATGCTCCACAACGCCAACAAATTCGTGGCCTGGGATGCCAGTGAAGGGATAATAACCTTTGACCATCTCGAGATCGGTGGAACAAATCCCTGCCAGGCTTACCCGGATCAGTGCTTCGCCTGATTCAAGTTGAGGTTCGTGCAGATTATTCCTAAAAGTAAGTTTTTTATCTTCAAGCCAAAGACCTTTCATTTCTCTCCTAAAGCGCACCGGTTCGGCCAAATTGACGTTCTAGTAAGGCGGCACTGAGATGAATCATGGTCGGCCTTCCGTGCGGGCAAGTGCGCGGCGAAGTGCTCTTCTCTAACTTTTCCAACAAGGAGGCTTGTTCCTGCCCCGATAAGATTTGGCCTGCCTTAACTGCCATGCGTTTACATACCCGCCCGGCAATACGGGCCTCTATCTCGGCACCCAGTGGCGTTTCATCCTCTTCAAACTCCTGGATAACCGAAAGAACCGCCGCCTTGGGATCACCTTGGCGGAATAAGGCAGGGATGGCGCGAATGATAAAACTGCTGGGTCCAAATTCTTCTACGTGAAAACCAAGCTCCTCGAAGATAGGCAACTGGGAAGCTAACACAGCAGCTTTTTCTGGGCTCAAATCGATCGTGGCTGGAATTGCCAGAGCCTGCGAAGGAACACTTGATTGACTAAAAGAAGTCATGAGATCATCGAAGAGCACCCGTTCATGCGCTGCATGTTGGTCTATCAAATAAAGCCCATCTGGACCTTCTGCAATCAGATAAGTGGAGGCAACCTGACCGATAAGCCTCAGCAGCGGCAAATGTTCACCCGGTAAGTATTCCTGTGTTGGACTTTCCACGGAAGCAACAGTTGGAATTTCATTTTCGTGGCCATTTGCTGCTTCTGCCATTCCCCAATCAGGTGAAATTTGTTGCCTGCTTGAGCTGTAACCTGAGCCTTGGCGGCCCCACAAGGATATGGTGTTTATTTCAGGAATGGGTGTGTAAGCAAGCAGGCCCCGCCGGATGGCTCTTTGAACACTGCTAAAGACAAAATCAGCATTCCTAAAGCGCACTTCCGCTTTGGATGGATGCACGTTGACATCCACCTGGTTGGAAGCCAAGTGAATAAACAGGATTGCCACTGGGTAGCGCCCCACCATCAGCATGGTGTTATAAGCCTTAATAACAGCGGCGGTGAGAGCTGGGTCTTGCACCCAACGCCCGTTAATAAATAAAGTTATGTCCTTGCGGTTCGAACGCGTAAGCTGCAAATTGCTGATGAAGCCTTCAATCAACAGACCTTGATCAGTGAACTCAATTTGCAGAAGGTCAGAAGCATCCTGACGGCCAAATAAGTTATGCAAAATTTCTTGTTTGTTTCCATTACCGCTAGTTTTGAATAAGGTCTTGCCATCCTGGATGTACGTCCAGCGAATATTCGCATAAGCCATGGCATAACGCGTGACCAATCCTACAACCTGCTTGGTCTCAGTAATATCACTGCGTAAAAACTTGAGGCGGGCAGGAACGTTGTAAAAAAGATCAGCCACTTCAATACAGGTACCGATAGGCGAACTGGCAGGTTCCACTGCCTCAACAAAGCCGCCATCTTCGCTAATGCGCGCACCTGCTGTGCTGCCTGCAATTTTGGAGGTAATTGTCAACCTGGCTACCGAGCCGATCGAAGCTAAAGCCTCTCCTCGAAAGCCCAAGGTCCGGATATCCAGCAAATCCTCAGGCGTACTCAGTTTGCTCGTTGCGTGACTGGCCAAAGCCAAGGCCAGATCTTCGGCGGCGATTCCAGTACCATTATCTTCAATGCGGATGCGTGAACGCCCTGCATCTTCAAGCAGAATGTTTATCTCGCTGGCACCGGCATCAATGGAATTTTCGATCAATTCTTTGACCACCGATGCTGGCCGCTCGATAACCTCGCCAGCCGCAATCTGGTTAGCTACCTTTTCGCTAAGGACTTTTATTTGCATGTCGCAATTATACCTGTGCGACTTGACAGCTTCAGATAAAATAGGGACATGGAAATTACTGATCACGTAAAAGGGATTCTTGCTACCTTAAGCGATAAACCTGGCTGTTACATCATGAAAGATGAAGATGGCAAGATTATTTACATTGGCAAAGCCATCAGCCTCAAAAATCGGGTTCGCCAATATTTCCATCTGTCTGCTGACCAGCAATTCCGCACGCGCCAAATGGTCGCCAAAGTCAGGGACATCGAAACCATCATCGTGGGCTCAGAACTTGAGGCTTTAATCCTCGAGATGAACCTGATTAAAGAGCATAAACCATTCTACAACATACGCCTGAAGGATGACAAACGCTACCCCTACATCAAGATTAGCTGGCAGGAAGATTTTCCGCGCCTGATTATTACCCGTACCATGGTCGATGACGGTGCCCGTTATTTTGGACCCTATACATCAGTTTGGGCGGTGCACCAAACTTTGGATGTGCTCAGGCATATTTTCCCTTACCTCACCTGTGCCCGGGACATTACCGGCAAGGATGAGCGTGCATGTTTGTACTACGACATTAAACTCTGTTCCGCGCCATGTATTGGCGCAATCTCCAAGGCGGATTACCGCCAGATGATCGACGATTTATGTAAATTTCTGGAAGGAAGAACCGACCCAATTCTTAAACGGTTGCAGGTTGATATGGCCGAAGCATCCGAGCAATTACAGTTCGAACGCGCGGGTTCCCTACGTGACCAGATTAATGCCATTCAGCGCGTCATTGAACATCAAAAGATCATTTCCAACGACACGAAAGACCAGGATGTAATTGCCATGGCACGCTCGGATAAAGATGCCTGTGTGCAGATATTCTTTATCCGCTCAGGCAAAATGATCGGCCGTGAATATTTTATAATGGATGGGACAGAAGATAAGCCCAATCAGGAAATTCTTGAGGAATTTATCAAGCAGTTCTATTCACAGGCTGCTTATGTGCCTAATAAAGTGCTCTTACCAGAACAGATTGAGGAAGCTCGCATCATCAAGGAATGGCTAAACACCAAACGCGGGGGTTTGAAGGTAGATATCACCGTCCCTCAGCGTGGTGAAGGGAAAGCTTTGGTTAAAATGGCAGCTGAAAATGCCTTGGAAACATTAAATGCCTTGGAAAACCGTTGGAAAGCTGACAAGACCAAGCAGCTTCAAGCGCTTACTGATTTGCAACAGGCACTTAACCTGGCCGAACCGCCTAACAGGATCGAATGCTATGATATCTCCAATACACAGGGGGTGAATAGCGTCGGCAGTATGGTCGTCTTTGAACAAGGCATTCCTAAAAAGAATTTATACCGAAAATTCAACATAAAGACCGTTAAAGGTCCAGATGACTTCGCGTCAATGGAAGAGGTTCTAAACCGACGATTTTCCCGTTATTGGGCATTAAAAGAGGCTGATGCAGAGCCAGGTAGCAAACCTGACCTCAGCTTTGGACTTTTGCCGGATTTGCTGATTATGGATGGCGGTAAAGGGCAGCTCAGCCGCGCAGTTAAGGTACTTCAAGAGCAACGGCTGAACGATGTATTTAGTGTTGTTGGTTTGGCCAAACAAGATGAAGAGCTATTTCTGCCCGGCAAGATGGAGTCCATACGCCTGGATGACCATTCTCAAGGTTTCTATTTGATCCAGCGCATTCGGGATGAAGCTCACCGCTTCGCGATAACGGCTCACCGCAATCAACGAGGCAAAACAGGCTTGGCTTCAAGATTGGATCAAATTGAAGGCATCGGTCCTGTACGGCGTAAGGCTCTCTTAAAACAATTTGGATCAATTGAAGGCATTTTGGCAGCCAAACCCGAAGAACTGACTAAAATAAAGGGAATTACAATTACTAAGGCTGAATTTATTCAGTCTCAATTGGAGTAAGATGTCAAAACAAAAACAGAATAAAAACCGGGAAACCAAATCACACACGAGCAAGAACGGTGCTTATAAAGTATTTTTGGCCTTCATCGCTATCATTATTATCATGGCGATGGTGCTTTCAATGATTTCGTTTTAAATTTTAAGAAACCTTCCCAAGCCGCGCACGCTCTTCTTCAACTATGCTGTGGTCAAGCTTTTTGACTAAAGGCACTGGTTGTTTGAAAGGCCTGCCGCCAACCAGATCGGTCGCTACCCAACGATCTTCCTTACCGGTTAAACCCGCTTCATACGTGAGAACCTTGTGCGTTCCAAGCTCATCCTCAACATCGTAAGCCAATGACTTTCCGAATAGAGGCAAGTCATAGCCAAGTATCGTGTTTAAGGACTCTGAAATATGCGGCAGGAACGGCGCCAGCATCAGTTTCAGCCAATCGATAGCCTGTATAGCGGTGAAAACAGATTTTTCGGCTTCGATAGGATCCGTTTTGATCTCAAACCAGGGAGCGTGAGTATCCAGGTATTTATTGACTTCTGTTGCTAAACTCATTGCCTCACTCATGGCGGCTTTCAATTCGACAGCTTCAATTTTATCTGCCACGGTTTTGAAGCCATTCTTTATGGTCGCCAGCAATTCAAGATCTGAATCTCTCAAAGACTCAGGCTGTGGAATTTGACCTTCCCAATTCTTATAAGTGAAAGCCAGCACACGATTTACCAGGTTGCCCCAGGTAGCCACAAGTTCATTGTTATTGCGCTGGAAGAATTCCTCCCAATCCCAATCCGAATCCCGATTTTCAGGCATCGCTGATGTCAGATAGTAACGGATAGCATCGGCATCATATCGATCAAGTACATCCAAACCCCAGATTGCCCAATTTTTGCTGCCGCTGATCTTGCGGCCTTCCAAATTCATGAACTCGTTAGCGGGCACATTGTAAGGCAAAACCAGGTTCTTGGGATTTTCAGAACCCATGGCCTTATCGAGTTTGTCTTGAATGCCAATCAACTCCGCCGGCCAGGTAACCGCGTGGAAGGTGATATTGTCCTTGCCGATAAAGTAATACGATTTTGTTTCCGGGTTCACCCACCAATCCCGCCAGGAAAATGGTTTACCGTTCAGTTTGGCCCATTCAATGACCGCTGAAAGATAACCCATGACAGCCTCGAACCATACATATAGACACTTGCCTTGAAAATCGCTGAAGGGGACCGGTATACCCCAATCTAGATCCCGGGTTATGGAAGTTGGCTTTAAGCCCACGCTTTGAATCTGCCCCAAAGATTGGCGCAACACATTGGGACGCCAGTAGCTCTGGCGCTCTTCCAGAAATTTTTGAATTTCGGGTTCAAGCCCGGAAAGGTTCAAAAAGTAGTGTTCGGTTTCCCGTAGTTCCGGGGTGCTGCCGTCAATTTTGGAACGCGGATTGATGAGTTTATCCGCTTCAAGCAAATTACCGCACTTTTCGCACTGATCCGAGCGTGCATCTTCATTTCCACATATGTAACAGGTACCTTCTACGTAGCGGTCTGGCAGAAAGCGG
>WOZB01000042.1:0-1831 GCA_011620445.1 Anaerolineaceae bacterium
TATTATTGACACTCTCTCTGGGGACAGATAGAATTTTTTAATCGGTTCCATAAACATACTGGAGATGAGCAAATGCGAGCAGATTATCCCTTTCCTTATCAAACATTCACTGCCGCAGGGCTTGAGATCAGTTATCTTTCCGAAGGCGGGCCACGAATTGTAGGTCTGAGCCTGAATGGTTCACAGAACCTGCTGGCCGAAGTTCCAGGCAAGATAGAAGAGACTTCATTTGGCGCTTTCAACTTTGTTGGTGGGCACCGGCTCTGGGCTGCCCCTGAAGAAAAACCGCTTACTTACCTGCCGGATAGCACCGGGCTTGAAGTGCAGGAATACCCAAACGGTTTTAGTCTCATCGGAGAGCCGAATTCTGTGAATGGACTACAGAAGCTGATTCAAGTAAGCGTGGACGCTTCTAAAGGCATGATTTTACTCCAGCATTCACTGCTCAATAATGGGAGCAAGCCTATAGACTGTGCGCCATGGTCCATTACCATGCTGCGGCCGGGTGGTAAGGCTTTTTTCCCCACTGGTGGGCTGTTCGCAAACCCTGACAATCTGCTACCGGATAAACACCTCAGTTTTTGGCCTTACAGCCGCTGGGATGACCCCCGGGTGCATTACAAGCAAGACCATCTTTTCATCGACATGTCCATCACTGACCCTCAACCAGGCAAATGGGGCACTTTCAATGCCAGGGGATGGATGGCGTATTGGTTGGACGGCATCTTGTTCTCGAAACAAGCAGACAACATCTCAGAAGGCGAGTATCCGGATTATGGCTGCAATTCAGAAACTTATCTATGTGATAAATTTATCGAATTGGAATCGTTGGGTAACTTGCAGCAGCTCTTACCGGGGGCTGAGATTGCGCTCAATGAAACCTGGACGTTGAGGGAAGTGGCCGAGATTTCTGATCGAGACCTATTTGCGGACTCCACGTTTTGTTAATAAGGTATTGATGAGTGATTAAATTTTGGCGGTTTCGGGCTATAATTTCCGAAGTTAGAGGCAGCTCCCTGCCTTGGTACAGAATCAAGAAGGAGTTTCATGGAGAAAAAATCCGTCACCATCACCAATAAAGAAGGCTTGCATGCCCGTCCTGCCTCTGTTTTCGTCAAGGAAGCTGGAAAATTCAAGAGCAAGATCACAATTTCCAAATGCGGGGGTAAGGAAGGCAATGCCAAATCTATCTTGAGCGTGCTTTCTCTGGGTATCGATTCTGGAACTACCATCGATATCTGCACGGAAGGTGATGATGAACTGCAAGCGGCGCAAGCTCTCTGTGACCTTATTGAAGGTTTCAACAAGGAAGCCAAATGAGAATCTTTACTGGCAAACCTGCTTCGCCTGGCATAGCGATTGGTCCGGTGTTTCTCTTCAAGAGTCAGATTGCCACGCTTAAAACCTATAGCATCGAAGATCCTGCTGCTGAATATAAACGGCTGGAAGATGCCCTTGTAAAAGTAAAGACCGACCTCGGCAACCTGGTTGAAAAACTTAAATCCGATGGCCTTGTTGAGGAAGCTGAAATTTTTGAAGCCCACATTGCCATTACTGAGGACCCTGAACTGCTTTAGGCCACCAAAGCCTTGATCGAAGAGAAAAAGATCAATGCAGAAACTGCACTCACGGAAGCCTCAAGCACCTTCATTGAAATGCTCAAAGCCCTGGAAGATGAATACCTGGCCGCCCGCGCAGCCGATATCTCGGATGTTGTCAGAAATATCAACATTCAATTAAGCGGCGATACAAGCACTTCTGCTGGCCTTACCAGGCCTTCCATCGTCGTCGCTGAAGATTTGATGCCCTCCGATACTGCATCTTTCCCACG